>JAKOSS010000731.1 GCA_029777145.1 Acidobacteriota bacterium
GCGGTCGTCAACGATTCGATCGACCGGATGCGCCGCGAGGTCCGCCGCAATCCGAAGAGCGACACCGCGCGACAGATCCTGTTCAATTCTTACAAGGACAAGATCGATCTGCTGAATTCGGTAAATGAACGAGGAGAGTTGATGGCGAGCCTTCGCTGATCATCGGACAACAATGTTCCTAACACGCTCTGGCTTTTTGAAAATCCTCGTCACCGTTGTCCTCGCGGGGACGTCCGCTTTCGCGCAGACGCCGACCACGAAAGCGCCGAGGCCAACGACGCCCGCGACGCCGAAACCAAACCCGCCGGTGATCGTGACCGTTGACCCCGCGCTCGCGATCCGTGTACGCGACGGAGTTTCGACCGAAAAATCAGTCGAGGTTGAAAGAAAATCGACGGTCTCGCTCTGCGTGACGAGCGGCGACGTCCGCGTCAACGGTTGGGACCGGGCCGAGGTCCGCGCGCTCGTCGACGGCGGAAGCCTCGAATTTCGCGTCGCCGAACGCGATCCGAAATCGGACAAGCCGACCTGGATATTCGTCGTCGGAAACGCGCCGGTCCGAGCCGGAGTCAGAACCACCGGCGTTCGGAACGACGAATGCCTGTCAGGCGAATCTGTCGAACTCGATATCCCGCGCGACGCGGCGGTCACGCTCAAGGGAAGCCCGTCGGACACGCGCGTCGAATCGGTACTCAAGGCCAAGATCGAGAATATCAGCGGCAACATCGTCGTCAGGAACGTGACGAACGGCGTTTTTGCGACGACCTACGAGGGCGGGATCATGGTCGAGCGGTCACGCGGGCCGATGACGCTGACGAGCGCTTCGGGCGGGATCGTCGCGTTCGACGTCGGTCAGGGCGAAACCGGTGACGCCTTCAAGGCGCGTTCGAACGGCGGCGCGGTGACGCTTCAGTCGCTTGAGTTCCGTCAGGTCGAAGCGAGTTCGATCACCGGAAGCGTCGTTTACCGCGGCAACCTTTTGGCCGGCGGGCAGTACAGTTTCGGATCGCAGAACGCGCGCGTCCTGCTCGCGATCCCGCCGGGCAGCATCTGCCGCGTGAACGCGTGGAACGGACTCGGCGGCTTCTTCTCGGAAGTCCCGCTTCAGAACGCCGCCAAGAACGGCCAGAGCACGACGGGACGACTCGGAAACGACGAGAACGGATGTTCGCTGTCGTTGAAAACGACCACCGGGCAACTGCGGATCTCGGTCGGGACGAACGAAAAATAAGCGCACCGGCGGATGCCGGAAAGACGAATCCGACGGCGCGGGGCCAACGAGGTCCCGCGTCTTTTGTTTTTCGCATTCTCGCCGGTTCGGAATTCCAAACAATTGGATTCGAGCGGACGTAAAAGCTTGCAATCAAAGTCTGAAAGCGGGTAGAGTTTCGAGAAAGCAAGATGAGTTCTTCCGGCCTGATTGGGCACATAATCGACGGCAAATACAAGATCGAACGCCAGCTCGGAAAGGGCGGGATGGGAGCGGTTTATCTCGCCACCCACGTCGGTACCGAGCGCCCGGTCGCCGTCAAGGTCATCGTCCAGCAATTCATGGAACGCCCCGAGTTTGTCGAACGATTCCGCCGCGAAGCGCGGGCCGCGGGAAGGCTCCGGCATCCGAATGTCGTCGATGTCACCGACTTCGGGATCGCGATCGTCGGAAATTCGGAGACCGCGTATCTCGTGATGGAATATCTCGACGGCTGCACGCTCGGCGAGATCCTCGAAGAAGAAAAGCAGCTTCCGCTCTCGTGGTCGCTCGACATCATCCAGCAGGTCTGTTCCGCGATCCACGAAGCGCATTCGCAGGGGATCATCCACCGCGACCTGAAGCCCGACAACATCTGGCTCGAACCGAACCAACGCGGCGGCTACACGGTGAAGGTGCTCGACTTCGGGATCGCGAAGCTCGAGGAACCGCACGCCGATTCGAACGACGCCGCTGACATTCATATTTCGGGACTGCCGACGATCGAGGTTGGCGCGCAGGGAACGATCGCCGAAGGCCGCGCAACGATCGTCGAACCCGCGTCGATGACGTTTGCCGCCGAAGCCGGAACCGTGAATATCAGGCCCGAGTCCGGAACCGTCGTCGGACCGGACGAAGCCGGAACCGCGATCATGGCGCCGGTTGAACCCGATTCCGAGGAGCGGACGGCACTCTTTGATTCGAAGGCGACGAAACTCGTCGACAAGCCCGACGGGACGCCGAAAGCGGAAAGTCTCGGCACGAAGGCGGCGATCTCGGGCACCGTCGAACTGACGCGCGTCGGCGCGGTTCTCGGGACGCCGCTCTATATGTCGCCCGAACAATGCCGCGGCGAGCGGTTGTCACCGCGGTCCGACATCTATTCGCTCGGCGTGATCACGTATCAAATGCTCTCCGGCCGGACGCCGTTCGAGGGTGATTTCACGAGCGTCATGGACGCGCATCGCGAGATCGATCCGCCTAAACTCGAAGCGAAGAAGATACCGCGGCGGGTCAAACAGGTCGTCCACTCGGCGCTTGCGAAGAATCTTGAGGAACGTCCGCAGGATGCGCTCGCGTTCGCCGCCCGGCTCGAGGCGAGTTCGGACGGGATCGGCGCGCTTCTGATCAAGGCGATGACGATCTTCAGCGAGCGTCTGCCGACGTTTCTCGCGATCGGATTTCTCGTTTCGATCCCGGCGCTGCTCGTTTCGTTCCTCCGCGGCGGACTCAATTTCGCCGCCGGCAACGAGTGGATCGGCAACGGCCCGGGCACGATGCTGCTGATGGGCGGATCGCAGTTGGTGGCCTTCTTCGTTCAGGTCTTCACGGCCGCGATCCTCGTCGGGATGATCACCTGGATCATCGCGCAGGTGCTTGCGGTCCCGCTGCGCCCGATCAATATCCGCACGGCGATCTCAAAGGTCAGGCAACGATGGAAACCGCTGCTGGCGACGGTGACGGCGAGCACGTTCGTTGCTCTGCTCGGATGGATCGTCGCCACGATCCCGGCGGCGATCGTCGGGTCGATCATCGGCGGTCCCGTCTATGCGATGTTCGGCACGACCGCGGCATTTGTCATCGGCGGTGTCGTGGCCGGCGTTATCTGGCTGATGGTCGGCGTCGCGATCTCGGGCGCGCTGGGTCTCGTCGCCCCGGCGATCATGATGGAAGGCATCAAGGGACGCGCGGCGTTTCGCCGGTCGATCCAACTGACCTGGCGCTCAAGACGCACGGTTTTTGCGGCCGCGTTGCTGAATTACGTTGTGCCGGTCCTGCTCGGGGCGCTGATCGGCGTCGCCATCTCGGGGATCTTCAACAAGATGGACCCGCAGCCGGCGGCCGATGCCGGCAAGCCCGAGGCGGCGCAGACAGCGAAGAATGAAGACGGGTTGAACATCAAGGTCAGCGGCCCAGGCGAGGTCGGCCCGAAGATCGACATCAACGATCCCGAACGACGTGACAAGATGATGCGCCGCACGGTCACGACCGGTATCTTCGAATTCCTCTGGGCGCCGATCACCGTTCTGATCTCCACGTTTACGGCGATGATAACCGCGCTGATATACTTTAAGACGCGGCAGGCCGGCGGGGAATCGATGCAGGATCTGCTCGAACAGTTCGAAGAAAGCGAACAGCCGCAGACGAAATGGCAGCGACGGGTTCAAAACCGTCTCATCCAGTCGGGCCGCATCACAAGCAAACCATGACGCGTGCTTTTTCGAGATCTTTGGCGGCGCTCGCCGCGGTCGTGATCGTTGCGGCGACGGCGGCAAACGCTCAGGAATTCAAGAAAACACTGAAGCTCTCGGCTTCCTCGACAATCGAGATAGTCAATCGATCGGGCAAGATCGACGTCCGCGCGACGGTCGGCGACGAAGAACCGTTCATTCGTGCCGTGTCGGCCGACGGCGCCGCTCCGCGCGAAGTGTCCGAAACGAACGACGGCGGAAAAATGCGGTTCGAGGTTCTGCCGGTCAACTCGCGAAAACGGATCGACGTCACCCTTGCAATTCCCGAACGCTCGTCCGTGGTGCTTTCGACGCGCGCCGGCGAGATCCGCGTTTCCGGCAATTTCGCGACCGTCAAGGCATCGACCGAAACCGGCACGATCGCGACCGACGTTCCGCTCGACAACGTCGCCTACAGCTTTTGGTGGACCGCCTCGCGTCCGCGCTATCTGAGCGATACGCCGCTCGCCGAGGTCAAGGAAAAATCCGCCGGACGATTCGTCATCGCCGGCACGATGGCCGTCAAGAGCAAGAAGCCGGTGAACGCCGATGATCCCGAAAAGACTCCCGATCCGATCAACCTGAATTTCACGACGGAGCGCGGCATCGTTCTCGTCAACGTCAATCCGAACGAAGTTCCGAGCGACCTGCGCGAGCGCCCGCTGACGAACGCCGCAAAAGCGATCATCCGCAGCGGCGACGGCCTGCTGATGGAAGCGATCCGGCGGGCGAGCCCGAAATACTTCGGCGAATACGCCGCGACGCTACCGCCGCTCAAACTCGAACCGCGCTTCTCGCAGACGCCGGATGGTCCTACCGGTCCGAATTCCGAACTCAAACGCGTCATTGCCCGCGTGTCGGATCTCAACAACCGCGCGGTCACGGATCTGAAGAAGGAAGATTTCGAGATGACCGAAGCCGGCGACGATCGCGAGATCGTCTCGGTCGAACCGACCACCGCGCCCTTCAATCTCGTGCTGTTGCTCGACGTCTCCGGCAGCGTCGAAAACTACGTCGATTTCATCCGCAAGGCGGCGCGGGCGTTCATCACGACCGCGAGTCCGAATGACAGGATCGCGATCATCATTTTCAACGAGGACGTCAAACAACTTTCGACGTTCACATCCGACAAGGGAAAACTCAGCGAGTCGCTCGACACCTTCGACGCCGGCGGCGGAACGTCATATTACGATGCCGTGGCGTTCGTCCTTGCCGACACGCTGAGGCCGCTGCGCGGTGAACGCAGCGCGATCGTAGTCCTCACTGACGGCGACGACAACCACTCTTTTCTGCCGTTCGACGCGCTTCTCGGATCGATCCAGGAAAGCGGAGCGCTGATCTATCCGCTCTACGTTCCGTCGTCGCTGATCGCCGCGTCGCGCGGCCAGGAGATCAACCGGCCGATCGACGAAGTGCGCAACCGTTACATGGGTTTGACGACCAAGGCCGAGGGCGAAGGCGAGCGCCTCGCGCAGATCTCGGGCGGCGTTTACTATCCGATCTCGCAGCTCGGCGAGATCCAGAAGGCGTACGACGACATCGTCATGCAGCTCCGGACGGCGTATTCGATCACGTTTCGTTCGACTCTCTACGATCCCGGCAACAAGCGCGCGACTTCGCCGCGTATCAAGCTCAAGGTCAAACGTGAGAACGCGTTCGTCCGGCTCGGTTCGGTCGTCGCCGTCGAGTAAACCAGTTGTCGGTCTGACGAATCAAACCCGGAGAGTCTGAAATCATTCCGGAGGAAATATGAAACAAGTTATTCTCGCGACGATCCTTTTTGCGTTCGCTTCGACGCTCGCTTTCGGGCAAAAAGTGCCGGATCAGCCGGCGAAGCTGACGGCCGCGGACTACACGAATCTACTGGCCAAACTCAAGGGCGGCGACACCTCGATCTCGTTCAAGGACCTTCGCGTCGCATACTCCGCGACAAAGGAGTACTCGTTCAGCGGTCCCGACCGCGAGGCCCGCAACAAGTTCTACAAACCGTTCAACGAAAAGAATTACAAGGATGCCCTGAAAGAGGCCGAGAAGTACCTTGAAACGGTATATGTTGATGCCAACGCGCATCTCGTGGCGCACATCTCGGCCAAGGAACTCAACGA
>JAKOSS010000732.1 GCA_029777145.1 Acidobacteriota bacterium
CAACCGATACATCTGGTCCTTCGGCCGCTCACCATTCCGTGGGATGATGTCATCCTGTCCGGCCAACCATTCGTGAAGACTACCGAGCACGAGTTGATCGCGGCAAAAGTGGCTGAAGTTCAGTTCAATATTTCGAGACCGTTGCTGGAGAAACTCGAAGCGGCGAGAAGCAGCCTCAAGCGTGGCGAGTTGTCGGTGGCGGTTTTCGGCGTCGGGATCGGTGATCTCGGCCAACTGAATTTCGAAGAGGATGCGAAGCCACGCACCAAGTAAGTGGGTACGATCGCGGGAGCCGGAATCGGCGCCGTGATGATCGATGCCGGGCGAACGCTCGCGCGGCGAGCGGGCCCCCTTACTTCGTGCGGGGTTCTGCACTCGCCATTCGCGGTCGCGTTTGCTAAGTTAATTCCATGAACAGACCGCCGCCGTATTTTCCGCAGAACCAGCTTTCGCCGCCGGACGAAAACCGTTACCGCAAGTTTAAGCTTGTCGTCGTGGGACTTATCATCGGTTTGCTTCTCGTCCTCGCGGGAGCCGGCGTCGGGATCTACTATCTGATTCGCTGGCTGGTGTCTTAAGAGCAGTCATGAGACGACGGCCGCCTTGGAAAGCGGTTTCAGAATGGGTCGAGAGTCAGGTCAATAATTTCATTTAGGCCACTCGCGTTCTTCGCGTTCAAATTTGCGGTAATGACAAAAGGCGTCCGGATCCTCCGAACGCCTCTTCGTATTTTCATAAACCAACCTGACTACTCGTCCGGCGTCAGCGCGCCTTGTTTCTTTTCGTTCGCGCGTTTGCCTTCGAGCGCCAGTTGCTTTGCCCGCGGCATAAGTTCGACCGCTCGCAGCAGTTGGTTGTCGAATTCGTTGAACACCTGGAACGAAGTCGTCGAGCCGTATGCGGCCGTTACAAGTTCCGACCGGATGGTCCGTTCGCAGAACTCGCGTTCGCGATCAATTACAGTCGGCGCGACACGGTATCGCTCGTACGCAAATCGTTTGAACGACTGGAACAGCGCGTCGGTGACGGCGAAGTCCTTCGCGGTGATGTCATAGTCATACTTGATCGGCTTGTCGACCTTGTACGACTCGAATCCGGCGACCTTGCCGTATGCCAGTTCAAACGAGAACAAAAGCAACGGATTGAGCAGTTTCTGCTGCGACCGGTAGCTCTCGTCGGAGATCGTCCTGACCTTCACTTCCTCGTCGGGCTGGATCCCGCCGCCGCCGTAAACAAGCCGGCCCGAATCGGTCTTGCGTTCTTCGGTGCGCGGCATTTCCTTCAACGTTTCGTCGCGGTACGTTCCGCCCTTGGTGTAATAGCTGTAGAGATTTCCGTCCGAGTAGTCGCGCTGGATCAGCCGACCCGACGGAGTTTCATACTTCGCGATCGTCAGCAGCAGCATCGAGCCGTAATCGATCTGGAACGGATTCTGAACGAGTCCCTTGCCGAACGTGTTCTCGCCGACGATCAGAGCGCGGTCGTGATCCTGAAGCGCTCCCGCGAGGATCTCCGACGCCGATGCGGAATTGCGGTTCACGAGCAGCACGAGCGTCGAATCGTCCGGATTTACGTTGGTCGAAGGATACGTTTCGGCGGAACCTTCAACGCGTCCTTTCTGCGTGAATATCGTTTGTCCCTTCGAGAGGAACGTGTTGGCGATGTAGTACGCCTGATTGACGAGTCCGCCGCCGTTGTTGCGGATGTCGAGCACGAGTTCCTTCATTCCGCGTGACCTGAGATCCGCCATCGCTTCTTTGAACTCGTTATACGTCGTTTGATTGAAACCGCCCGAGAGATTGATGTAGCCGACGCCCGGTCGGAGCATATATGCTTCCGAGATCGACGGCTGCGACACCGCGTCGCGGATGATATCGACGGTTTCGCGTTTGCCCGTTCCATAGCGCTCGATGACGAGTTTCGCAAGCGTTCCACGTGGTCCGCGCAGGAATGTCCGGACCTCGCTGAAGGGCTTGCCGAGCATCGACGTGCCGTTCACTTCGACGATCTTGTCGCCGTAGCGCAATCCCGCGCGGTTGGCCGGAGCACCGTCGAACGTCGCCTTGATGTACGTTGCGACGATCTTTCCCTTGGCGTCCGTCAGATCACCGATAGTCGCTCCGATGCCGAAATATCGTGAGCTCTGATCCGTCCGGAACTGCTCAAATTCTTTGGCGTCGAAGTAGTTCGAATGCGGATCGAGCGTGTGGAGCATCGAATCGATCGTCGTCTTGAAAACCTCGTTGTAGTCGAGCTTCTTCCCGTCGACATGATTGTCCTCGATGATCGAAAGCGCTTCCGCGACATCCGACTCGATGTCCTCGACTGCCACGGGTTTTGACGTCTTGACCGTCGGCTTGGAATCGCCGAGGGGACGCGAATTGACTTTGTTCAGCGCGCCTGTCTGGCCGAAAATGCTAGAGACCGTTAGACTTACAGTCAAAATGACCGTAAACAGTGCCGAATTTTTTTTCACTACAAGAACTCTCCCTAAATTTGCCCTGGCGAATACAAAAAGTTGGCAAAAATGATAACATCTGTTTGAAGAAAAAGCGATAAAAAGAGTTGCATGCCTAACGCTCGCCGACCCGCGAAAATCCGTATTTTCTTGAGAGTCGCGGCATCCCTGACAGGATTTCCGGTGGCCGCTACGATCATCTTGTGTTCGCTGACTTTGACCGCCCAGGTGGATTCGTCGACGGCTCCGACGGTCTGGAAGCGCTATTTTGCCCCGGAAGCAGGGATTTCGTTCATCTCGCCGAAATTTCCGGTACGAGCGCAAAACTCAGAACCGTGCGCGACGCGCGGTTCGGCTGTCTTTGGGGCGTATTCGATGGGTGTTGGGTACCGCGTCGACATTACCGTTATCAACCGGAAGGCTGGTTTTTGCAACAATTTGAACATCCGCGGATTCAGGAGTCTGACGACGACGTTTCGCTCAGGATTTGGCCAAGCATTCACCGAGCGCAGGATCAAGGTACGATCGCGGGGGCGCCGGCGGGCAACGATCCTCACCGAAGAGTTATGGCTGACGGGCTCGACGCGGCGGGTTCGGATCATCAGCGACCGACGCACACGACGGATGGTCGTTCTCGAAGCTGTCGGTCCGGGTGTCGCGACGGAGCAAGTCGGCAAATTCCTCGCGGGTTATCGAGCAAAGTCAACTGGGACCAACGCCAAGGGCGGCGCGTCGGCCACCTATGGCGATGGTAAGGCTTTTGGATATTCAGGAATTTCGGATTCGCCGGTGAGAATCGTCGTCAAACCGAGGGCCAAGATGCCGCTCGGATTCGAAGGACAGGGTACGGTTGTCCTCAGAGTTGAATTTCTCAAGAACGGATCCATCGGGAACGTTACTGTGATCAAGAGTCTCCCGAATGGAGCTGAAAAGGCCGCCCTGGACGCGGTCAAACGCATCGTCTTCGTACCTGCATTCAAAGGTGGACGCGCCGTGACGGTACTAAAGAATGTCGAATTCAGCTTCACAATTTACTGACATCGAATGACGCACCTGCTTGAGGTAACAAATCTCCAGACTCATTTTCCGACCCGCGCCGGCCTTGTCCGTGCGGTCAACGACGTGAGTTTTCATATCGACGAGGGCGAACTTCTCGGTCTCGTCGGCGAGTCGGGCTGCGGCAAATCGATCACGGCGCTGTCGGTCATGCGATTGATCGCGCCGCCCGGAAAGATCGCCGGCGGATCGATCAAGTTCAAGGGCGAGGAACTGACGGGCGCGTCCGACGAGCGGATGCGCGAGATCCGCGGGAACGACATCGGGATGATCTTTCAGGATCCGATGACGTCGCTCAATCCGGTCTACACGGTTGGTGAGCAGATCGCGGAAGCGCTCCGCCTGCACCGCAAGCTCAACAAAAAGGACGCTTGGGACGCGGCGATCGCGGCGATGAAAGAGGTCGCGATCCCGTCGCCGGAACGGCGCGTATCGGATTATCCGCACCAGCTCTCGGGCGGAATGCGCCAGCGTGTGATGATCGC
>JAKOSS010000733.1 GCA_029777145.1 Acidobacteriota bacterium
ACCAAACTCTCTAACCGAACCGAAACTGTCGCCTTGTCTAACATGAACGGATGTATCAACCGAGACACTCTGAGAGCAAAACAGTTGTAAGTATGCCCCTTTTCTGGGTTTATGGCAAGAGGAAGTTAAAAGGGAAAAGCGGGAAAAGTGAAACGGAGAACGGGAGAAGGGGTGATTGGGAGAAGCGAGCGGTACGAACTTGGCAGAAGCGGGAAAGATCGGCGAAGTTCAGAGAGTTTCGACCGCTGAGAAACCTCCGCAGTAGCATTGGCATCGAAATGGGTATCGAGAGAATTTAGGAGGTTTTCGATGAGCGATATTCAGCGCGGACCCGAGACGAAAGGCGTTTCCGTGAAATTGCTTTCAACGGTCGATCTTGGACCCGAGATCGAGGGCATGGCCGGACGTCAGTTGCGAATGCGGATGGTGACGATCGAGCCGGGCGGCGTCTTCGGCCCGGTGCACGATCATAAGGGCCGGCCGGGCATCGTTTACATCCTGCAGGGTACGATCACCGATTACCGCGACGGCGTCGCGACCGAATACGGGCCGGGCGTCGGTTGGCCTGAAGACCGCCACACATTACACTGGCTTGAAAATCGTGGGTCAATACCGGCGATCGAGATCTCGGTTGATATCGTCAGTCAGGATTGATCGATCTCGCGTCGCGGTCAAACAAATCCGGACCGCGAAATACGCGAAAATACGCGAAACCAAGTTCTTTAATTGAAAAAGTCGACGGAAAGACGATGTTCCTTTCGCGTTTCTTCGCGTCGTTTCGCGGTCAAAAACCGATCTGGACCGCGAAAATACACGAAGCAAGTTATTTGGTTGAAAAAGTCGACCGAACGACGATGTTCTTTTCGCGTTTCTTCGCGTCATTTCGTGGTCAAAAACGATCCGGACCGCGAATTTCGCGAAACAACGCGAAACGGGATTACCTCTCATTTCCGCCGTGAAACAAGCGCAGCGCTATTGGACGGCGTATCCGCAATCCCAAATCCGCATTCCGAAATGCGATATCCCAAATCCGCATTCCGAAATCAGAAATCCCAGTTCCCAAATGCGACTATCGGAGGGCCGCAAGCAGCTTGTCGTGGATTCCGCCGAAGCCGCCGTTCGACATCACCGCGATGACGTCGCCGTCGCAGAGATCAGGCGCGAGCGAAGTGACGATCGCGTCGGCGTCCGCGAGCGTCGTCGCCGGGATTCCGGAGGCGTTGATGTCGGCAACAAGTTTCGGGACATCTAGGATCTCGCCATAGGTCTTGGCGTCCTCGGGATTGAAGACACCGGCGATGATCACGCGGTCGGCGTGCGAGAACGCCTGTTTGTACTGATTCTCAAAAACCGAAAGGCGCGATGATCGCGAGCGCGGTTCGAAGATCGCGATCAGCCGGTTCGACGAATATCGCTGGCGGAGCGCCTTGAGCGTTTCGTCGACCGCCGTCGGATGATGCGCGAAGTCGTCGATGACCGTGACGCCGCCTTCGACGCCGCGGACCTCCATCCGGCGCTTCACCGACTTGAACGTGTCGAACGCTTCTTGGATCTTCGCTTTCGAAACTCCCCAAGCGTCGGCGGCGATGATCACCGCGAGACAATTGCGGACGTTGAAATCTCCGATCAGGCTCGTCGTGAAGTCGCCCCAATGGACGCCTTCGCGGTAGATGCTGAACTTCGTCCGGTCGTTGACGAACTCGACGTCGGCCGCGCGCCATTTCGCGTCGTCAGAGAATCCGAAGGTTTCAAGCGTCGTGTACAGCCTGCCCTTCATGAAATCGAGAACTTCGCGTACGACCGGCGAATCGACGCCGGCGATCAGACGTCCGTTTCCGGGCACGAGGTTCATCAGACGCGAGAATTGCCATTTGATCGCCTCGATGTCCTTGTAAATGTCGGCGTGATCGAACTCGATGTTGTTGATGATCGCGATCTCGGGAAGATACGACATCATCTTCGGCTTTTTGTCGAAGTATGCGGTGTCGTATTCGTCGCCTTCAATGACGAAGTAATCGCTGTTCGTGACGCGGAAGCTCTGACCGAAATTCTGCACGACGCCGCCGACGAGAAACGTCGGATCGAGTCCGCCGACCTCGCAGACCCAGGTCGCGATGCTCGTCGTCGTCGTTTTTCCGTGCGTTCCGGCGACGACCAGCGAGCGCCGTCCGCGGATGAATTCTTCGCGGACAGTCTCGGCCTGCGATCGATATTCCATCTTGCGGTTGAGGACCTCTTCGAGTTCGGGATTGCCGCGCATGATCGTGTTCCCGACGATCGTCACGTCGCGCGGGACGTCGGCGTTCTCCGCCTTGTAGCCCTGCATGATCTCGATTCCGAGTTCCGCGAGCTGTGTCGACATCGGCGGATAGACGTTCTGGTCCGAGCCCGTGACCTTGTGGCCGCGCGCCTGCAGCATTCCCGCGAGCGACGCCATCGCCGTCCCGCAAATTCCGATCAAGTGATAGTGCATCTTCCGATTTAGGATTTGTGATTTTGGATTTTGGATTCGCCGAAAGCGGAGAGATTATTGCCCGCCAATCACGCGAAACACGCAAAACAGTAACTCTCAAAAAGGACTCATCTGATTCGCCCATGAACCATCTTTCCAGTGAGTAATTTACCACTTCGATTTGTGATTTTCGATTTGAGGAAACTAAATTTCCCGAACCGTTCAATCTATCGAACTCTTGGTCGTTACGAACATATTGGGAGTGCGCGGCGCATGCGTCTATTACCAACTAACGAAAACCGCTCGGTGCTGAATTCGGTCCAGTTCCTTGTTTTTATGTTGCCACTAGCTTCAGAGGCTGTGTCAAAAGTCGCCTCCCATAGGACTTTCATGAATTGCCGTTCGTTTTAACGAACGGATCGGGACAAAATGAAAAAGCTCGGCTTTAGCCGAATCCTAGGGCTAAAGCCCGTCATTACTGAACTTATCCGCGTCCGTCAGCTGAAGCAGACGGCAATTCAAAAGAAAATTGCCAACTTTCGCTCAA
>JAKOSS010000734.1 GCA_029777145.1 Acidobacteriota bacterium
CCGCCGCAAGATCAATATTTCAAAGGAGCGCTGTTCCTGAATACGCTCCGCAGCATGATCGACGACGACCGCAAATGGTTCGCGATGATCAAGGGATTCTACGAGGAATTCAGGTATCGCAACATCATGACCGAGGACGTTGCCGCGTACTTCAGCCGAAAAGCCGGACGCGACCTGACACCCGTGTTCGATCAGTACCTGCGTCACGCGGAGCTCCCGGTCCTTGAGCTGAAATTCGACGCGCCCGGCACGGTTTCCTATCGGTGGTCGGCAGATCAAAAGCGATTCAATATGCCGGTGAAGGTAGGAACCGAGGGAAACTGGCAGACGATCAAACCGACGACCGAATGGCAGTCGATGAAGACGAACCTGACCAAAGAAACGTTCCGCGTCGCCACCGATCTTTTCTACATTGACGTCCGGGTTCTTTAGACCATCGGGCACGCAGGAAGAACTCTTACCGCGAAATGACGCGAAAGCACGCGAATGTCTTCGGTGATCTGCGTCCCGAGAAGACCTTGCATGACCCGTCACAACAGTTTTACCTTTCGCGTTGCTCAGAAAGACGAGATACGAAGATTCTGAACTCGGGAGCGATTTCGCGTGTTTGGCGTGTTTCGCGGTTATAGGATCGGATAAGATCAGGCACAAAAATACCCGGTGACGGCGTTTGCGCAGATCACCGGGTTATTTTGTTGTCTAACCGTCGTAACGCTTGAAGATCAGACAGGCATTGGTTCCGCCGAATCCGAAACTATTCGACAGCACGTAATCGACGTCGGCTTCGCGGATCTTGTTCGGCACGTAATCGAGATCGCAGTCGGGATCCGGATTCTCGTAGTTGATCGTCGGCGGAAGAATTCCGTTGTACATCGAGAGAATGGAGATGACGGCCTCGATTCCTCCGGCCGCGCCGAGCGCATGTCCGGTCATCGATTTTGTCGAACTCACGGCGAGTTTGTACGCATGATCGCCGAAAACGTTTTTGATCGCGAGCGTCTCGAATTTGTCGTTGTAAGGCGTCGACGTGCCGTGGGCGTTGATGTATCCGATCTGCTCGGGCGAAATTCCCGCGTCCTTGATCGCCCGCTGCATGACGCGGATCGCACCCGATCCGGTCTCGTCCGGCATCGTCACGTGAAACGCGTCACCGCTCATGCCGTAACCGACGATCTCGGCGTAAATCCGGGCACCGCGGGCCTTCGCATGTTCGAGTTCTTCGAGAATCACGAGTCCCGCGCCCTCGCCGATCACGAATCCGTCGCGTTCGGCGTCGAACGGCCGCGACGCGCGCGTCGGTTCGTCGTTGCGCCGCGAAAGAGCACGCATCGAGTCGAAGCCGGCGACCGACATCGGCGTGATCGCGCTTTCCGCACCGCCGCAGATCATCGCGTCGGCGTCGCCGCGTTCGATGATCCGGAAACTGTCGCCGATCGCGTGCGCACCGGCGGAACACGCCGTCGCAGTGGCTGAATTGGGACCTTTCGCGCCGTGACGGATCGAGACGTTTCCGGCGGCGAGATTGACGATCGCCGAGACGATGAAGAACGGCGAGACGCGTCCCGGACCCGAGTTCAGAAGCTTTTCGTGCTCGCGCTCGATCGCCCAAAAATCCCCGATGCCGGAACTGATGTACGTTCCCACCATTTCGGAGTTGGAATCATCGATCACCAGTCCGCTGTCCCTGACCGCTTCGTCGGAAGCCGCGATCGCGAAATGCGTGAACGCCCCCATCCGGCGCGCTTCCTTTTTCTCGAGGTAGTCTTCGGCGTTGAAGTCCTTGACCTCGCACGCGAACTTCACATCAAACTTCTCGGTATCGAACTTTTTGATGTAATCCGCGCCGCTGCGGCCTTCCATCAAGGCCGACCACGTGGCATCAACGCTGTTGCCGCAGGCGGTAACCAATCCGAGTCCCGTGACCACTACACGTCGTTTCATAAGCTTTGTTATTGGAAAATAGTAATGGTTAATCGTTCGGACCGCGGACCGCTCCGCGATGAACAATTAACCATCAACAATCAACAAGAATTAGGCCTGTTTGTGCTGTTCGACATACGCGTACGCGTCGCGCACGGCCTGGATCTTTTCGGCATCTTCGTCCGGAATTTCGATGTCGAATTCCTCTTCGAAACGCATCACGAGTTCGACGAGATCCAGCGAATCCGCGCCGAGATCTTCGATAAAGCGAGCGTTTTCAGTAACTTCCGCCTCGTCGACACCAAGCTCGTCGACAATGATCTGTTTAATCTTATCCTGAATTTCTGACATAATTTCTCCTCAAATTGATATCCCAAAACTGGTTTGCCGCGCCCCGCGCGACCTAACTCCCTAAACTCTCAAAACTTTTGCGCAGACTCTCGGCCGATTCGACGTTGAGACAGGTCACGTCGCGGTTGATCTGCCGCACGAGTCCCGAAAGAACCTTTCCGGCGCCGACCTCGACGAACATCGTCACATCCTCAGCGAGCAGCGTTTCGATCGACTGCGCCCAACGAACGGGCGACGAAACCTGCGTGATGAGCGATCGACGAGCCCGGTCACCGCTCGAATTCGGTTCGGCCGAGACATTCTCGATCAGCGGAAACTCGAGGTCCGCGAACCCGATGTTTTCAAGATCCGCGGCCAGCCGGTCCTGCGCCGGTTTCATCAGCGCGCAATGGAACGGTGCCGACACGTTGAGCCTGATCGCCCTTTTCGCGCCGCGTTCTTTCAATAATTCGATCGCCCGATCGACTGCCGCCGAATTGCCGGCGATCACGATCTGCGCGGGCGAATTGATGTTCGCCGGGGAGCATGTCTCGCCATCCGCCGCCTCGGCGCAGGCGATCTCAACCGTCTCGAGCGGCAATCCGAGGATCGCAGCCATCGCTCCGACGCCGACCGGAACGGCCTCCTGCATGTAGGTTCCGCGTTTGCGAACGGCCCTGACCGCATCCGCAAACCCAAGCGAACCGGCGGCGACAAGCGCCGAATACTCTCCGAGACTGTGTCCCGCAACAAAATCCGGCGTCGGAAATCCCTCGATCTTCATTGCCCGGAACGCTGCCACGGAGGTCGTCAGGATCGCCGGCTGCGTGTTTGCGGTCAGTGCAAGATCCTCGTCAGTTCCGGCGAAACACATCTCCGAGAGCGAAAATCCGAGCGCCTCGTCGGCCTCTTCAAACACCTCGCGCGAAACCGCGAAGTTGTCGAAGAGATCTTTTCCCATGCCGACGGATTGCGAACCCTGGCCGGGAAACAGATATGCGGTCTTTCGACTCTGAACTTCGGACCCGTTGCTCATTCCAAATTCAAAAATCAGATCCGGTCGCTGTTGAACACGAGACCGAATCCAAATTCCAAAATCCCAAACCTAAAATCGAATGACGGTTCCACCCCACGTGACGCCGCCGCCGAAGGCGGTCAGAAGGACGAGACTTCCCTCTTTGATCCGGCCGGATTCGATGCACTCGTCGAGCGCGATCGGGATCGACGCGGAAGACGTGTTTCCGTGAAACGCGATATTCGAATAGACCTTTTCTTCGGGAACGCCGAGGCGCGAGGCAACGGCATCGGTGATCCGCTGATTCGCCTGGTGCGGAATCACGATGTCGACGTCATCGACCGTGTAACCCGATTTCTCGAGCATCTCCGCCGAAATGTCAGCCATCGACCGCACCGCGACCTTGAACAACTCGTTGCCCTTCATCTTGAAAAAGTGCATCCGGTTGTCGATCGTTTCGTGCGTCGTCCCGAGTTTCGTGCCGCCGCCCGGAGCGTAAAGCTGTTCCTCGTAACGCCCGTCGGACTTGATCTTGGTCGCAAGAATTCCCTTGCCTTCCGGAACCGGCCCGAGCACGGCCGCGCCCGCACCGTCGCCGAAGATGACGCAGGTCGAGCGGTCCGTATAATCCACGTATTTCGTCAGGACCTCAGCCCCGATCACAAGCGCGTAGCGGATCTGGCCGGTACGGATCATCGATTCGACCATCGTGATCCCGTAAAGAAATCCCGAACACGCCGCGAAAACGTCCATGCCGGCGGCGTTGACGGCGCCGAGCTGCGCCTGGATCAGCGCGCCGGTCGACGGCATGATCTGATCCGGCGTCGTCGTCGCGCAGACGATGATGTCGATGTCCTCGGCTTTCAGTCCCGCGCGATCGAGCGCGATCCGCGCCGCGGCGGTGCCGAACTGCGAAGTGTATTCGTTCTCGGCCGCCTTGTGGCGCTGCTTGATGCCGGTCCGAGTAGTGATCCAATCATCGCTCGTCTCGACGATCTTCTCCAGATCCGCATTCGTGAGAATGCCCTCCGGATAAGCGTGTCCCATCCCGATGATTCCTGCGTTCTGTGCCATTTGATAATTTGATATTCGACGTTGGATTATTGGATTTTAACCGTCCAACCGTAAGTTTCAAATCTTAAATCGCAATTGAACTACTCGGATTCTTTGACGTCAAGGATCTGACGGCCTTTGTAGATACCCGTTTCGGCGTCGATGCGGTGCGGACGCTTCGGCTCACCGGTATCCTTGTCAAGGTAAAACTGGGGAGCGGTCAGCGCGTCGTGTGCGCGACGCTGGCGCGTACGTGATTTGGAATGTCTCCGTTTCGGATTTGGCATTTGTTTCCTCTTTACTTCATGGGACTGTCTGTCCCTTACGTTCTTCTAAAATTTCAGATCTTTCAGTCCCGCCCAACGCGGATCGATCTCTTCCTTCGAGCAATCGCACGACGCGGAATTCAGATCGGCCCCGCAGACCGGACAGATCCCGCGGCAATCTTCACGGCACAGCAACTGTTCCGGAAGGCTCAGCAAAACCTGTTCGCGAACGATCTCGTCGAGATCGAGCGTTTCATTCTCAATGACCGATACGTCGAGATCGTCACCCGAGATCTCCGCTTCGGCATCGCCGGCGACGTTTTCCGACGTTACGAACACGTCGTGAAACCTCAGGTCGATCTTACGTTCGACCGGCGCCAGGCATCGCGTGCAACTGCATGCAAGCACGCCTTCAATCTGCCCTTCAATGTCCGCGCGGCCTTCGCCGAACCCTACGGTCCCGCGAACCGCGAGCGGCTTCCCGACGCGTGCGGTCACCTCATCAAGTTCCGGTGCGGTCTCGAATTCGAACGGAACGCTTCCGCCCGGTTCGGCACTCAATTCAATAATCATCGGTCAAGGACTGGAATTTCAATCATCACTGCGCAAAACGCAAAGGAATTATTATAGCTTCTCAGTTGGATGTGTCAAACGAATTGCCCGCGTCAGGCGCGTGGATGAAAACGGCCCGCCCGGCGCGTCTTACGATAAGGCGCTGCTCCCGACCGCTTCGTCGAACGACGCGAATCCGGCCTCCGCGAGGATCGAATCGAGTCCGGTGACCAATTCTCGGGCAAAGGCCGGCCCGCCGTAAACGAATCCGGTATATGCCTGGACAAGCGACGCACCCGCAGCGATCTTCTCGAACGCGTCCGCGGCACTGAAGATTCCGCCGACGCCGACGATCGGCAGCCGGCCGTCCGAATATCGATAGGCAAGCCGGACAATCTCGGTCGACCGTTTTCTGAGCGGCTTGCCGCTCAAGCCTCCGGTATCGGGTGCCTCGGACCTCAGTCCTTCCCGATCGACCGTCGTGTTGGTCGCGATCAGCCCCGCGAGTTCGAGTTCGAGCGCGATGCCGACGATCGTCTCGACGTTAGCCTCGTCGATGTCGGGCGCGATCTTTACAAGCAACGGCTTCGGAGCTTCACCGCCGCTGAGTTCGAGGTTCAACCGGCGAAGTTCCCCGAGCAGTTCACGCAGGCTTTCGGGACGCTGAAGTTCACGCAGATTCGGCGTATTCGGGCTCGAAACGTTGACGGCGACATAGTCGGCGGCCGGATGAGCGAGTCTGAAACACTCAAGATAGTTCGGAATCGCATCCTCGACGGGGACGTCCCGGTTCTTTCCGATATTGATCCCGACGACACAGTCATGCCGCCTTCGTCGCAATCTTGATGCGACCTTCTCAACGCCGTCATTGTTGAATCCGAGCCGGTTGACGAGCGCTTTGTCCTCGACCAGCCTGAAAAGCCGCGGTTTCGGATTGCCGGACTGCGGTCTCAAGGTCACGGTTCCGACCTCGACAAAACCGAATCCGAGCGCCGCGAGCGCGTCGACCGCGACGCCGTTCTTGTCAAAACCGGCGGCGATCCCAAGCGGATTCGCGAACTTCAGTCCGAATCGTTCAATCGGTCCGAACGAGAAGTTGGGCCGGAAAACACTGGCGGCGATCTTCCGCGCGGCAGCCGTTCCGAGACCGAACCGAAGGGCGTCGATCCCGATTTCATGGGCGGTTTCCGGGTTCAGTGCGAACAGCGCGGGCCGGATCAGATTGTCGAAGATCGCTGACATTCGTTCAAAAAAAGACCGCCCAGGTGGTGAAGTCGTCGGTAAAATTCTCGAAGCGATGGAAAGCCCCGGCGGGAACGAAGAACGCGTCGCCGACCGTGAAATCAAACCGTTCGTCGCCGATCACGATCTCGCCGCTTCCGCTCGCGATGAAGTAGTATTCGTCCTCGTCGTGCGTCGTTTGGCGATCGACCGGACGCGGTGCGAAGAAGACAAGGCGCACGCCGTTCTTTTCGTGCGGCTCGACGTCCCAGACGCCGTCGGTCCATTTCTCATTGGCGGGAAGCGGAAGCTTCGCCAAAAACTCCGCAGTCGTGAATTTCATTCTGGCAGTTTAGCGTCCGCGATTGGCGCAATCAATTCGATCACTCAATTAAGAAAGGCCGCGTCGCCGCGGCCCTCGAAATCACCAACTTCAGTCGTTCCGAACGTCATTCGCCGGAGCTAGCTGTTTTTTTTTCCGCGGTGTCGCCGACATAGGTCAGCCACGGAGCGTTGTTCGGCGCCGGCGTTTCGCCTCTGATTACTTCAAAGAAGCGCTTTTGCAGTGCTTTTGTGATCTCGCCCGCCTTGCCCGTACCGATCGAAATGCGATCGACCGAACGGATCGGCGTGATCTCCGCAGCGGTCCCGGTAAAGAACAACTCGTCGGCGAGATAAAGCGCCGCGCGCTGGATGTTAGTCTGCTTGACCGGAATTCCCATTTCCTTGGCGATCTGGATCACCGAATCGCGCGTGATGCCGGGCAGGATCGACGCGCCGAGCGGCGGCGTCAGGAGCATGCCGTTGTTGACGAGGAACAGATTCTCGCCGGAGCCTTCCGACACGTACCCGCGATCGTCGAGCGCGATTCCTTCGCTGAATCCGCCGAGGATCGCTTCCATCTTGATCAGCTGCGAATTCATGTAGTTCGCGCCGGCCTTGGCGACGGCCGGCATCGAATTGCTCGTGATGCGGGTCCAGCTTGAAACGCAGACATCGACGCCGGCCTCGAGCGCCTCTTCGCCGAGATATTTGCCCCAGTCCCATGCCGCGATGTAACACTGGATCGGATTCGGAAACGGATTGACCCCGAACGCGGGTTTCTCTTCATTCAGCCCGCGGAAGACGACCGGACGGAGATAACACGCCTCGAGCCCGCTGTCGCGGACCAAACTGACCGCGGCATCGCAAAAATCCTGTCGCGTGTATTTCAGGTCCATGCGGTAGATCTTGGCCGAGTTGACGAGCCGCTGCATGTGTTCGGTCAGGCGAAAGACGGCCGTTCCGTTGACCGCTTCGTACGCGCGGATACCCTCAAAAACGCTCGAACCATAATGAATGGCGTGGGTCATGACATGAACGCGGGCATCGTTCCAGTCAATCAACTCTCCGTCTCGCCAGACTCGCGGCGCAATTCTCAAAGTGCTTACATCCTTTGACGACATAATTAAGTTTTTAACTCCTTTGGGTATGAAAATGATGAAGCAATAAGTGCGATAGAACGCAAATCGATTCTGGTCTCAGGATAGTATATGGCCGGACAGATGGCAAGAATTCAGGATTTTGGCCGGCCGTTCAAAGGGCCGCGAAGGCCTAGGAAAATCAAAAGGCCGGGACGTTTCGATCTCCCGATCGAACGGCGCCCGGCCCCTTGTAATTGCAGCAATCGCTACAGGATCCAGATCCTTGGAGCGCTATCGTCAAGCCGTGTCTGGTAGGTTATGCCGTTGAAGACGACGGTCACGATGATCGGCCTGTCTCCGGCCCCCGCGAGTTCGGCTGGAAGCGTCACGTCGAAGGCGTAAATCCCGGGCTCGACGAGCACCGGATCCTTGACGAAAGTTCCCGAGATCGACGTATCGCCGATCCGCACCGAGATCGCCGTTCCGGGAACATACGACGGGTCGATGGTATTGACTCCGGTCAGGTAGATCCGGAGAACCGTCGGCACGCGACGGCTGCCACGCAACTGGAACGTCGTGATCGTGAACGGCTCGCGGGTGTGGACCCGATTGACGACGTTCAATGCCTTCACGCGTCCGCCCGGCCCCCGCAGATCCGGATCGGTGAACAGATCCGGGCGGGTCGGAACGACGACGACCGTGCCCCTCAGAATCGTGCCGTTGTTGTTGATGACAACCGGATACGTGATTCCACCGTCAGCGGGCGTCAGTCCCGGCGGCACGACAAATTCGATCTGCCGGCGGCTGACGTATTTAAGACCGACCGCCACGCCGTTGATCGACATCGAAACTCCGGCCAGTTCGATCGGAAGCGTGAAGCGTCGTTCAAGCGATCCGACCGCGGTTTTCGCGGCGACCGGCTGGCTGATTCCCGAATCATAATCGAGCAACGCGAGCATTCCCGGCGACACACCTTGAACTGCCGGCGGATTCTGCGGCGTCGGCGACGGAGTCGGCGTCGGTGTTGCCGTCGGTGTTACTGTCGGCGTTGGTGTCGGCGTCGCGGTCGGTGTCGGTGTTGCCGTCGGGGTCGGCGTCGGAGTCGGTGTCGGAGTCGTTACCGGCACGGATGTCACCGGCTGGCGCGATGCTCCGGTCGCGAACGACATCGTCGCGGCTCCTTCCCGGACAGTCGCAGGAAGCAGCAAGTAGTAAACTTCGTTGCCGAAATCCGGATTGCCGCCGCCTTGGTCAACCTGCGAGAAGTTGTAGACCATACGTCTCGAAGTGTTGGTCGTCAGCGGTTGCGACGTGCCGAGGAAAAATATCGGCGCGGGATTGGTGGTGAGCCTCGTGAAGCTCGACGATCCCGTAGACGGGTAAAGCGAGAACGAATAGATCTGGACCGGACGGCCGTCAATGTTGTTGAGTCCGTCGGCGGCGGTCGTCGGCACCGTGCCGTCGGCGATGATATTCATCCGCGTTTCCATGACGAGCGTCGAAGGCGTCCCGAAGCCGTCATAGTCGGTGAACGTCGGAAGACGCTGGATGTCGCCGCCAGCTGCCGCCGAGTCGGCATCGCTGCGCGCGCAAACTCGACGGATATACGGAACCGGATGCGGCGGGGTCGCCGTCGGCGGATTGAAGTCGTACAAGTAGGTTGCGAAGGACGTGTAATTCGTTCCCGAATTCTCGTTGGCGAGGTCTGCGTACGAATCGAACGCGATGAATCGACCGTCACGGCTCATCCGCTTGCCCGAACCGAAATTGTTGACGACATCGCCCGGATTCGTCCGTGACGTCGTCGTGACCTGGGTTTTCGTCCCGGTCGGAGCCCCGCTCGCATCGATATCGGCGAAAAAGATCTCCTCGTTGATATCGGTGTTCGATCCGCCGGTCATGCCGACGATCGGATTATTCCCGGTACTCATGAACGCGATGCGCAGGCCGTTGCCGGAAATTGCCGGATAGGCGTTGTAGATCGGATTGCCGATCGCGCCGCGCGGCGTCTGCGTGATCTGCGTGACCGACGACAGGTTGCGCACGTACGCGAAGATCTCGTCGTTGTTGGCCGGTGACGCGTTTCCGCCGGTCACCAGGTCGCGGCTCGACGTGAACGCCAGGTAATTGCCGTCGTCGTTGATCGCGATGTCGCGGTTGTCGTCCGCAATGAACGGCTGGGTCGTCGTGTCACCCGGCGACGGGAGACGGCTCGGGGTCGAATTCGTGATCCGCGTGAACGTTCCGCCCGAAAGCTCGGTGATCGGGATCTCGTCGCCCGAAGAAAGGTCGGCAGCCGGCGCCAACGGGATCTGGTACATCCAGATCTCGGTGTTTCCGTCGGCCGTCAACGGGTTCGTGCCGTTGGTCGCCGTAAAAGAGTTCGCATCGAACGAACCCGGATTCGTCGCGTCGGGCATCGTCGGAGTCGAGGTCGTGGCGTTCGAACTGAACGCGATCCAACGACCGTCGCTGCTGATCACGGGATGCGTATTCACGATATCGACCTTGATGTTGTCGTATGTCGGATTGAGCGTCGTGTCGATCAGGAGACTCTTTGTGTCGGTGATCTGAAAAATACGCCGTTGGGCGTAATCGAACAGGAATATCTCGCGATTGCCGTCCGTATTCCGCGGGTTCTCGGTGGCCAGATTGCCGGCCGACTCAAAAACCACGTAGCGGCCGTCAGCGCTGACGCCGCCGGCGAACGACTCGTTTGCGGAATTCGTTACTTGTCCGAGAAACGAATCGACCTGTGCGGCCGCCGCAATCGCGAACGCTGAAATGAATAAAATAATTCCCAGTATGTGAAACTTCACAAGGTCCTCCGAAGACTGATTTTTACGAGGGCAAGATTCGACCTGAGACTGCACACCCGTTCCAATCGCAAAACATTGCATTTTAAAGGCAAAGTATTGCTTCTGCAAGCAACTACCGGATTAAACTTCAGGCCATGTTTGAAAAACAATGCCTTTGATGCCATAAATGTCGTAACGGGTTGACTTCCGCGACCCACGAATTCAATCGACGCACATCTGAACACCTTGAACCCTGACCGAACAACCGAGATCATGATCGTTGCCGGTGAACCGTCGGGCGACGCCCATGCGGCGAAATTGGTCCGGGAACTTCGATCCGAACTCGACGGAAATGTCCGCTTTTTCGGCGCCGTGAGCCATGCGCTTCGCGAACAGGAAGTCGAAGAGATCGTCAATGCCGACGATCTTTCCGTCGTCGGTGTACTCGAGATCGCCAAGGTGCTGCCGATGTTTTGGAGCGCGTTCCGAAAACTGCGCGGGACGGCAATCGCACGCCGACCGGCCGTCGTGATCCTCGTCGATTTTCCGGATTTCAACCTCAAGCTCGCCCGCTCGCTCGCCCGCCGCGGGATCAGGATCGTCTATTACATATCGCCGCAGATCTGGGCATGGCGCAAATATCGGATCGCGTCGATCCGCAAGCATGTCGACCTGCTGCTCACGATCCTTCCGTTCGAGAAAGATTGGTACGCGGAGCATGGATTCGACAAGGTCGAGTACGTCGGAAATCCAACTGTCCGCGAGGTTCACGCGAACTCGACGCCCGAAGAATTCCGCAAACGCCACGGTCTCGATCCCTCGCGTCCGCTGGTCGCACTACTTCCCGGCAGCCGTCATAAGGAGATCGTCCGCATCCTTCCGGAAATGCTCCAAAGCGCGTCGTACATGCTTGAGCGGCGCCCCGAGCTGCAGTTCGTCATCGCGCTCGCTCCGACACGCCGCGACGACGAGATCGACGCCGCGTTCAAGACCGCCGGGATCGATCGCGGCGCACTGCCGCTGGCGATCGTCCGCGGCGAGACCTATGACGCCGTCGCCGCTTCCGACGCGGCCGCCGTGACGAGCGGCACGGCGACGCTCGAGACCGGCATTCTCGGGACGCCGATGGCGATCGTCTACAAGGGCTCGGCGTTGAATTACGTGCTGCTCCGGCCGCTCATTGAAGTTCCACACTTCGGGTTGATCAACCTGATTGCCGGCGAACGCCTCGCCGCCGAGCTGATCCAGTACGATTTCACGCCGAAGACGCTCGGAGACGAGATCCTGCGGCTTCTCGAGCCGGAAGCGAACGCCGCGATGCGCGCCAAACTCGCGCAGGTCTCCGGAACGCTCGGAGACGGCGGCGCGTCGAAATGCGCGGCACGCGCGATCGTCCGATTGCTCTCTGAAAGGCCAACTTGAATAAGGAATCTGAGCGATGTTACGATTCGTTCAAACCTATGGCAGATCAATACGGTTTGATTGAAAAATCAAAGATCATGGATTCGACGCGGATGAAGCGCGCGCTTTCGCGCCTGGCGTCAG
>JAKOSS010000735.1 GCA_029777145.1 Acidobacteriota bacterium
TCGAAGTTCGAAAGCAAGGTCGTCTTGTTCTCGGTTCCCGAGGGATCGGAATCGGAAGAATTCGGCGAAACGATGCATGTCTATCTCGAGCACATCGCCGAAACCCTGCGTGAAGAAGGTTACGACATCAAGACCCTCGTGATGGGATCCGGGCCGGCACGAACGATCGTCGCCGTCAGCGAGGAAGAAAAGGTCGATCTGATCATGATGGCCTCGCACGGTCGCGGCGGAACGGACCGCGCCGCGATCCATCTCGGCAGCGTTTCGGACAAGGTCATCCAGGAGACACCTTGCCCGGTGTTCATCGTGCCGCTGACGCGGAGCGACGGCGAATTGACAGCTTGATCGAAACGTTTCGTTGCCGTAATGATATCGGTTGAAAATTTTCGACGTTTGCCCGTCAGGTGAAGAGCGGCCGTCGGCTCCCTGAAACCGTCGTTCAAGTCGCCAATGATCGGCCGATTATGGTTGCAACATTCGATCGATTTCGACGTATGGGATACAAAATGGGGGTAATTATGAACAGAACGAATCTGCTGATCGCGATGCTCGCGATCTCGTTGTCGGTCGTGGCGTGCAGCGGGATCATCGACCGCGTCATGCCCGGTCCCGAAATGAAGAAAGCCGATCAGATGTGGGCGGACGTCCCGACGATGGACGACATGAAGCCCAACGATCTGGAAATGCCGACGGGGATGAAGATCGTCCTCAGGACGATCCTCGGCAATCTCGGCCGGCTCAACAAGGAAGGCGAGAACCAGACAACGGGCGACATCGATTGGCTCGCATTTTCGAGTCCGCAGGCACCCGCCGAGATCCAGAAATTCTATACGAACGAGAAAATGAGCAGCTTCGGCGGCTGGGACACGAGCAAGGAGTCTACCTGCGCCGGCGGCAATCAGAATGAAAAGGCCGGCGTCTTCTGCGTCTTCCAGAAAAAGGCGAATGGCAAGAAGGACGGCCTCGTGATCATCGTCGCCGAAGACGAAAAAACGAAGGGCAGCAACCTCTTCTTCGTCCGCGTCGAGACTGACGAGAAGCCGAACGCGAACAAGCCCTAGAACCCAATTCTATCGGAAATAGTGGCCGCGGATTTCGCGAATCATCCGCGGGCACAAATCCGAGTAGCCCGACCGCAAAAATACGCGAAAGAACGCGAAATTCGAAACGTTCCGAAATGACCGGTGAAGATCTGATGGGCCGATCGACTTAACACCGTGGGCATTGTTTAATGGCGACTTACGGTTCAAATCGGCCGAACTTGGTTATCATTTGAACTGCCGCGTCTCGTTCGAAGATTTCGCGTATTTCGCGTGTTTGGCGGGAAAATGAACCTCGGCTTAGAGCTGAAAACTTTTGCCTGTCGCCATTCAAAGTGCTAGGCTCGAACTATTATGAACAGAAGGGATTTCTTGGCGGTTGGCATCGGTTCAGCCGTGGTTGCGGGCTTTCCGGCGATCATCGGAAAGGCTGCGTCTTTCGAACTTCCGCCGTTGCCGTACAAGGATGACGCGCTGGCACCGGTCATTACGGCGAACACGATCGGGTTTCACTACGGCAAGCATCACCGGGCATACGCGGACAATTTGACGAAGCTGACCAAGGGATCGGAGTTTGAGTCGATGTCGCTCGAACAGGTGATCTCGGCCGCGTGGTCAAAGAAGAATACGGCGGTCTTCAACAACGCCGCGCAGTTGTGGAACCACACGTTCTACTGGAACTCGATGCGTCCGAACGGCGGCGGAAAGCCGACCGGGAAACTGGCGGAGAAGATCGATGAAGCCTTCGGCGGTTACGACCAGTTCAAGAAGGCATTCGCCGATATGACGGTCTCGCAGTTCGGATCGGGCTGGGGCTGGCTCGTCGCCGACAAGAAAGGAAAGCTGACGGTGATGAAGACGAAGGACGCGGAAGTTCCGATGTCGTTCGGCTTCAAACCGCTGCTGACGATCGACGTATGGGAGCACGCCTATTATCTCGACTATCAGAACCGCCGAGCCGCATATGTCGATGCCGTCATCGACAAGCTCCTGAACTGGGAATTCGCGGGGAAAAATCTCTTCGGGTAGTCAGTAGTCGGTAGTCGGTAGGCGGTAGTCAGTAGACGGTAGACTGTTCAGCGGCGCGCTGCTGCGCGACGTAGAAATTAGACCGTAGACGGTAGACTGTTCAGCGGCGCGCTGCTGCGCGACGTAGAAATTAGACCGTAGACGGTAGACGGTAGACGGTAGACGGTAGACGGTAGACGGTAGACGGTAGACGGTAGACGGTAGACGGTAGACGGTAGACGGTAGACGGTAGACCAGTTGTGATTCAACAATTGCAAATCGCAAATTGAAAATCGCAAATCTACTGCCTACCGCCTACCACCTAACAATTACCCTTTTACTTTTTTGATCTCCTCAACCAGGACCGGGACGGCCTCGAAGAGGTCGCCGACGATGCCGTAGTCGGCGATGTCGAAGATCGGAGCCTCGGCGTCTTTGTTGATCGCGACGATCGTTCCCGAATTCTTCATCCCGACGATGTGCTGGATCGCGCCTGAGATTCCGAGCGCAATGTAGAGCTTCGGAGCGACGGTCTGGCCGGACGAACCGATCTGGCGGTCGATCGGGAGCCATTCGCTGTCGCATATCGGACGCGAAGCGGCGATATCGGCGCCAAGCACGTCGGCCAATGACTGCGCGACCGCGATGTTCTCCTGTGACTTGATGCCGCGGCCGATCGCGACGATCACTTCCGATTTCGTCAGATCAACCGACGCCTTCGCTTCCTGGAACGGCGCTTCGGGCGTCATGCGGATCTCGCCGACATTGACGTCGATGTTTGTCACGGCTGCGCTTCCCTTCGCCGCACTGTCACCCCGGAACGCGCCCGACTGGAAAGTGACGAACTTGGGCCCATCGCCCGCGACGGTGACGTCGGCGTCGAGTTTTCCGAGAAAGATCCGGCGCGTGAACGTCAGGCTTCCGCCGTTGTTCGTGTAGCGAATGACGTCGCCGACGACTTCCGTTCCGAACCGCGCGGCAACTTTCGGCGCGAAATCGCGGACCTGATAGGTGTGCGACATGACGACGTACGCCGGATTTTCGGCCTTGATCACCGCTTCCCACGCGTCCGCATAGCCGTCAGGCGTGTACGTGCCCAGTTTCCCGTTCTTCGCGACGATGACCTTTTCGAGGTCGTAACCCGCGATCTCGCCGGCAAGCGGGCACTCGCCGCCGCAGGCAATGACGGCCGAAACCTTCATTCCGAGATCTTTGCCGATGCTCTGCGCGGCGGCGATCGCTTCGATCGAGGTCTTGTTGAGAACGCAATCCTTGTGTTCGATAAATACTAGAATCATATCTGTAAGTGGTTGATTGTAAATGGTTAATCGTTAACGATCTGCAATCATCAAATGGCCCTCACCTCGGTCTTAAGTTTTTCAACAAGTTCGACCGCCCCCGCTTTCGCGTCA
>JAKOSS010000736.1 GCA_029777145.1 Acidobacteriota bacterium
AAGAGATCAAACAAACCAGCCGGACCAAGCTGAAACGATTGCCGAAGCGCGGAAACTTCGATCGTGAGGTCGTGAAGTCGATTCTCGACGAAGCGCTCATCTGTCACGTCGGATTCGTCGTCGACGGCAATCCGTTCGTTATTCCGACATCGTTCGGACGGATCGGCGATCGGCTCGTGATCCACGGATCGGCGGCAAGCCGGATGATGAAAAACTTGTCGGACGGAATCGACGTTTGCGTGACCGTGACGTTGCTCGACGGCCTCGTCCTCGCCCGCTCGGCATTTCATCATTCGGTCAATTACCGTTCGGTCGTCATCTTCGGGCGCGCCGATAAGATCGTCGACGAAGCCGAGAAGGACGCCGCGCTGAAAGCCCTGACCGAACACCTGATTCCCGGACGATGGTCGGGAACGCGTCCGCCGAATGCTCTGGAACTAAAAGCAACGACCGTATTGACGATCCCTATCGACGAGGCTTCGGCGAAGATCCGGACGGGCGATCCGGTTGACGACGACGAGGATTACGAACTGCCGTTTTGGGCCGGCGTGTTGCCGCTGAACGTGGTCGCCGGTCAACCGAAAGACGACGGAAGGCTGAAGGACGGCGTCGGCGTTCCGGATTACGTCGCGAACTACCGGAGGTAGGATTCCAAGGCTACGCGATTCCAAGATTCCAGAGCGCTTGCTGCGCCGCGCCATTTCCGGATTCCAAAATTCCAGAGCGCCCGCGGCGCATTCCAAGATTCCAAAAAAAAGCCCCGAATCTTCATCGGGGCTAAGATCGTGGAATCCTAGAATCTCTTGAATCCTTGGAATCTCTGAAATCCTTGGAATGCGCCTAGGCGCCCTGGAATCGCGACGGTCACTCCACGGGCTCGGTCCACTTCTTCATCGAGATCGCCTGGTTGAGCACGACCCCGAATTCGGTTCCCGCCTTAACCTGTGCTTCCTCGCCTTTTGTGAATTTCTCGCCGAGGTATCCCGCTCCGGCGCCGATCAGTCCGCCGATCAGGGCTCCCTTTCCGCCACCGATCGCCGCCCCGAGAACCGCTCCGCCGGCACCGCCGCCACCGATGAAGATGATCTTGCGGTTTTTCATCTTATCGCCCGAAGCCACGCTCTCGTTGTCGCTCTTCGCCTGCTTTGTGTTGAGTTCGGTCAGCGAACCGTTGATCGCGCGGGTCGAGCCGTCGGGAAGTTTTACGGAAACAAAACTGACCGCGATCTGTCCGGGATTGCCGCCCTTCTTCGCAGGCACAACTCGATCGACCTTACCGGTGACCAAGGTTCCGACCGGCATGACCACGACGCCGGTGCTTGAGTATGCGGGCTCGGTGAGCGTCGTCCGGAAGGTGTCGCCGACCTTCGCCGTCTTCGAACTCAGCAGATCGTTCATCCGCACCCTGAAGACCGTACCGCTGCCTACGGTATAAAGCTTCACGGCCGGTTTGGGTGCCGTCTTAACGGTCGTAGTTTTTCTGCGGATCGTCGGTTTCTTCTTCGTTTGCGAGAGCGCAGACCCGACGCCGAGCGTCATCATCAAGGCCAAAATACCGGTAATAATCTTCAAATTTGTTTTCTTCATGGTTTCCTCGCTTAATCGTAAGACCAACGCTCGAACAGCAATCCGCGTCAGCGTCGCATAAGACGTATTGCCGATCCGGACAGTTGTCTTAGTTTTCATCGATGGGGACGTCTGTTCCCTAAACCTATCATCGACGCCGTCCAATTGGAAGCATCGGCCGATCTGCGCCGCTGACAAAAAATTATCAAAAAAATGCTGAAATCGAGGGCTATTGTGAGTATACTCTTGGCAACTGAACAATCTTGATCTCTTAGTTTTGTCATAACCCTTGGCTGTAAACCAAGGGTTAAATCAATTAAGAGAAGTGGTTTAACAAGTTTTTGCAGGATGCAGTTC
>JAKOSS010000737.1 GCA_029777145.1 Acidobacteriota bacterium
AGAAGGCGATCATGATCGCCCAGAAAACACCCTGCGGGCCGAGATCGAAGACATAGGCCAAAACGTACGCCAACGGGATCTCGAAAAGCCAAAAGAGGCAAAGATTGATGTACGTCGGCGTCCACGTGTCGCCGGCGCCGTTGAACGCCGTTTCGAGTACCATTCCGAATCCGTAGAAGAGGAATCCGTAAGAAACAATGCGCAAACAGGCGACGGCGTAGCCGGTGATCTCCGGATCCTGCGTGAAGATCCTGACGATCCGTGCCGCGAAGATCACGAATACGAGCCCGATCGTGCCGTAAATCGCCGCATTCACGATCGAAGCGGTCCACACCGAACGCTCGGCCCGTTCCGGTTTGCCCGCGCCGAGATTCTGACCGACAAGAGTCGCCGCCGCATTGCTCAGTCCGAGCGCGGGCAAGAGCGCGAACACGATCACTCGCAGGCCGATGACGTAGCCCGCGATCGCGACGCTCCCGAATCCCGCAACGACGCGCACGAGCACGCTCCAGCTCGCGGTTCCGATCAGAAACTGGAATACGGCAGTGGCCGACAGCTTCACGATCCTGACAAGCAGGTCGGTATCGAGTTTCCAGTGGTCACGATGGATCACGAAACGCTTCTCACCGCGAAACAGGAACCACAGCGCATACAGAACACCGGCGCTCCGGCCGATCGTTGTTCCGACCGCCGCGCCCGTCACTCCCAACTGCGGAAAGAACGCGACGCCGAAAATGAAACACGGCGCCAGGATGATGTTCAGGACGTTCGCGAACCATAGCACCCGCATCGCGATCGCCGCATCGCCGGCTCCGCGAAAGATCGCATTGAGCAGGAAGATGAACACGACCGCCGCGTTGCAGCCGAGCATGATCCGCATGAAAGTCACGCCTGATTCGATTACCTGCGGTTCCGCACCGAGGATCCGGAAGATCGATGGAGCAAGAATGATTCCCGGAATGCTCATCGCGATCGACACGATCACGCCGAGATAAAGGACGTGCGTCGCGGTTTTGGCCGCGCCGTCCAGATCCTTTTCGCCGATTCGCCGCGCAACCGTCGCGGTTGCGCCGATTGCCAATCCGAAGGCGACGGCGTAAACGAGCGCCATCATTGATTCGGTCAGGCCGACGACCGCAACCGCGTCCGCTCCCAAATGTGCTACAAAGAAGATATCGAAAAGGGCGAAGAGGCTCTCTGCGAACATCTCAATGATCATCGGGACGCTGAGGATAAAGATCGCGACGCCGATCGAACCCTTTGTAAAGTCACGGCTCGATCCGGCAAATGCCTCACGCACAACGGCCCAAAATGCGTTGTTCTCCGTTTCCGAAACGGAGTTCACCGTATCAAATTGCATATAAAAACCTATCTGTTGTATTGCGATTGTACTAAAGAAAATTCTCGGCCGTTCTGAGCTTGGCCAAAAATATCGTTGATGCGAGATCTAGCGGACAATGATTTTCATAATGAAGCGGAGTTTAGCAAAGCAAACAGAGAGAGGTCAACCGGAAACAGAAAACACGCCGGAAACGCAAAAAAATGGCCGCTTCGAAAAGCGGCCATTCAGTTTCAAGTTGTAAAAAAGCTATTTCAGAACAGTTACCTTAACGGTGCGGCGTCCGAAACGGGTTGCTTCGGAACAGCTCGGAACCCAGATGTCCAGGAGCCGACCACGTACTGCGCCGCCGGTATCGGCGACGACGTACGTTCCGCTGTAAGATCCGGCGCTGACCGCGATCTTCGTGCCGAGAGGCAAAACCCGCCTGTCAGCCGCGACGATTCCCCGTCGTACCGATGATCCCGTTGCCGTTCTTCCCTTCAGGCAATATGCCGTTGCCCGAAAGGATTGTCCTTCAAGTGCCTTTTTGTTGCCGTCTTTGGCGTCCTTAATTATTTCCGTTGAAAAGTTGTTCGATTGATCGTCTGTCAGTTCAAAATTCTGATGATAAAAATTTGATTTTTCTTGA
>JAKOSS010000738.1 GCA_029777145.1 Acidobacteriota bacterium
CAATATCGACCAATCGTCTCGTCCGATGAGTTCTTGACCTCTGTCTGCTTGTTTTCGGCGTCGAAGACGAACGTCCTGCCTTCAGCATCTTTGGTCGTGTTGCCGGAGGAATCGAATGTGTAATCGTTCACCGAGTCGCCGTCCTGATCTAGATTGATCTGGTTCGTTGAAGACGAGATCGACGGGTTGAAGATCTTCTTATCGGCATCGCAAACAACGGTGTTGTTGATGCAGTACTTGGGAAGCGTCGTGGTATTTGCCTCGACGAGGTTGCGGTTGCCGTATCGGTCGAACGTGTAATCCTGTTTCCAGGTCTCCGTCGATCCGATCTTCTCGGTCGCGTCGTCGATCCGGTTCAGCGAGTCGTAAGTATAAGTTTGAACCGCCGTGAATCCGGTTGAACTGCCGACGGTCGGAACCGTGATCGACTGCGACTGGATGTTTCCGTTGTTCTTCGTCGCATCGAGCTGTCCGTTCACGACAGTTCCGTAAGTGTAATCGAGTTTCAGCAGGCTCTGGTCCGAAGCCGATCCGCCGAGGCCGATCCTTGTCGGCTGCAATCTTGAGTTGAACACGGTCGATTCCCACCTGCCGTTTCCCAGCCGCATTGCGCTCACCTGTCCGGTCGGCGTGTACGTGAAGCCGTTGGCATAATTGCGCATCGTCTGGTTCGCCTTCGCGCTCTGAACCTGCATCAGGTCTCCGTTTGGATCTAGCGTGTTCCTGACAACCCTTCCCGACGGATATTTCTCTTCGAGAAGAGCGCCAGAAAGGTTGTGCGTGTACTCCATCTCATTGTACGCCGTTCCGTCCGTCGTCTGCCGGCTTTTTTTCACGCGGCCGAGAATGTCAAACTCGGTGTATTCGGTTCGTGAAACGCCGTTGTCGATCTTGGTCATTCTGCCTTTCGAGTTCGCTACATTGGTATCATCGTAAGTATAGGCAACGTTCGGAGTCGCAGGCTGGCCGGACGGCTCATTCGAGTACTGTCTCGTCGTCTGCCGGTTCAGCTCATCGTATGCGTATGCCGTGACGACACCCCGCGCATCGGTTTTCTGGATAAGGTTTCCGTTGTTGTCATAAGCATATTGAATGACACCCGATTCAGGGTTTGTCGCGCTTTTCAATCTCGAAAGCGAGTCATAAACAAACAGGCGGGTCTGTTGCGGGTTCGCGAGCGTTCCGCCCTGTTTGACCTTGGTCAGATTGTTGAGTAAATCGTATTCGTAGTACGTCGGCTGATTAGGTGATTCGATGCCGCCCAACTGATCGTTGTTGTTGATGTCAGGCTCATCAACCCTTGTAAGTTGTCCAAGCGCGTTGGAGATCGAACGCCGCTGTTTTCCCGCCTGGTCCGTAACCGTTACCGCCGTTCCGATGTTTGCGCCGCTTGTCGCGAGACCAAACGCCGTCAATACCTCTGCGTTGTCCGGTGTCTGGACCTTCACGAGCCGGCTTGAATCATCGTAGAAATTCTCGGTCCAGAAAACAGTCTCGCCCGTCCGGTACGGGTTTGAAATCTTCTTGACCCGTCCGGCACTGTCGTACTGCGTTTCGACAAACACGTCACCTTTCGAATCCACGCTCTGCGTTTTCAGGATTCGCCGGAGTCCGTCTACCCAAGTGTAACCTTGCTTCCAATTCTGCGCGTCGATCTGCGTCTTGACCCTTACGAATCGCTGATCCGCCGTGAGCCGGCCGTTCGCGTCCGGCACTCCGTATTCGGTTATCGTCTGTTGACCGTTCGGGGCAGTGACTTTCGTGGGACGCAGCAAATCGTCGTATTCCATCGTCGTGGCGTGACCGTTGACATCCGTAACCGAGGTAGCTGCGCCCGAGTTGAAGTCATAGGTTGCCGTGGTGAAGAAGCCGATGGCATTGGTGACTTTCGTCGGGAACGCGCATGCGTAGACGGTCGAGTACTCGGTTTCGGTAAGATTTCCGTTCGCGTCCCAGACTTTTCGGACATTACCGTATTGGTCGTATTGCAGATGAGTATCGATCCAGTTGCCGGTGTCGGAATTCCAGATCCGGTTGGTTGTCGTGAGGCCGCGCACGGTCGTGTTCGGATCGACCCAACCCGCCGCCGAGTTCCCGATCAATGTTCCGCTGTCTGCCACGAGATAAGAGGATTCGTCGTAAACGTTTTTTGACTTGGCGACGACCGCCGTCGGATTTGACGGATCCATCACGCGTTGCTCGGTCACAAGGCCCGCGATATTTCGGTCGCGGTAGGTTTGATCATATGCATAATCGAGTTCGTTTATGGCGATGACGTCCCCGGCCCCGAACAGTTGGAAAACAGCATCCCGGCCGGTGGTTGACGCGGCGGCCGAATCAATGAACTTGTAATCGTAGGTCTTGACCCTCTTGGGATTCAGGTTTACAAAGTAGTCCGAACTGCCGGTCCCGTCGTACTCGGTTTCCTGTAAGCTGACGGCGGCATGGGCGCCCTCCGGGAGAATCGTCGCCTGTTTCGCGATGCGTGGATTAGATCGGTAACCGCCGGATTCCGTTTCCGCGCTCCATTTCTTCAGGTCCCGACGGACCAGCGTCGTGCCGTCGCTGCCGTAATATAGTGTCTCTTTGTCCTTGCCCTTCCACCAAACCGGAAACATTACGAAATCCTGGGAATATCCTTCGTCGGGCTTGGTGGCCGGTTCCAACGGATGTCCCCAGAAGATCTCCTTCTGAGATCCGATGAGCGCGTTGTTACCACCGAAATAGCTAACCGTCCTGGTTGACGTTAGGTCCGGGTACGTCGAGTATGAGTAGGAGCTTGACTTGTTTATCACCGTACGAAGATCAAATGCGCTCCCGCTTCCTCCGGTTGAATAAACTCTCTTTTCCAAAATCTGTCTGAACAAGTCCGGGTAGTAGTAATTGTTGTCGATCCTGCCGTTCTCGGCGCCGCCTTCGAGTGCACCGCCCCAATCGTACTCAAAAGCCGCACCTTGCGGAGTCACGACTCTGGCCAACTCTCCGTAACTGTTGTATTCGTAACTAAACCGCCGGTTTCCCGGAAACACGACCGAGGTGACAACCGTCGGATCTATCAAGTCGGTCGGTGGACAGTTGGTCTGACCGGCCTGACATATGAGCGCTCCGAAAAGTTCAGCCTGGGTTTTCA
>JAKOSS010000739.1 GCA_029777145.1 Acidobacteriota bacterium
CACATCGTGTCGGCTTCGACTGTTTACGGCGGCACCTACAACCTTTTCGCGCATACGCTTACGTATCAGGGAATCACAACGACATTCGCCGATCCCGACGATGTTTCGAATTTCGAAAAAGCGATTCAGCCGAACACAAAGGCGATCTTCATCGAGTCGCTCGGCAATCCGAACGGCAATATCATCGATATCGAGGCGGTCGCCGAGATCGCCCACAGAAATAAGATCCCGCTGATCGTCGACAATACGTTTGCGACGCCGTACCTGTTCCGTCCGATTGAGCACGGTGCGGACATCGTCGTCCATTCCGCGACGAAGTTCTTCGGCGGACACGGCACGAGCATCGGCGGCATTCTTGTTGATTCCGGCAAGTTTGACTGGGCCGGTTCGGGCAAGTTTCCGCAGTATACGAATCCGGATCCGAGCTACCACGGCCTTATCCCGACAGAGGCGTTCGGCAGTCTGGCCTTCATCTTCCGCGCCCGCGTGATTCTCCTTCGGGATACGGGAGCCGCGATCAGCCCCTTCAACGCGTTCCTTGTCATTCAGGGCCTCGAGACGCTTTCCCTGCGCGTCGAGCGCCACAACGAGAATGCGATCCGGATTGCCCGGTATCTCGAAAAGAACCCGTACGTCGATTTTGTGAATCATCCGGGACTCGAATCAAGCCCCTATCATGAACTCGCGAAAAGATACTTCCCCAAATACGCCGGCTCGATTTTCACGTTCGGTGTGAAGGGCGGAGCGGACGAGGCGAAGAAATTTGTCGACAGCCTTCCGATCTTCTCGAATCTTGCGAATGTCGCCGACGTCAAGTCACTCGCGATTCATCCGGCCGGAACGACGCACTCGCAGCTCAACGAATCCGAGCTCAGAGCGAGCGGAATTCTGCCGAATACGATTCGTCTTTCGATCGGAATCGAGAACATTGACGACCTGATCGATGCCTTGGACGAAGCCTTCGCGGCGGTCTACGGTTCCTGATAAATTGCCGGTACCTTATGAATTTCGGTTGGAATCCTGTACGCTTCTTGCTTCCCCGTCTGTTTTTGTATATGATAGACAGAAGAAAACAGCGTTGATAAAAGTTATGATCTTTGGCGCCTTTCAGAGAGCCGGTGGCGGGTGTGAACCGGCAGGAAGAGATAAGATCTATCCGCTTTTGGAGCTGCCGGCGACGAGCCGGAGGGCGTGCCCTTAACAGCACATTTGAGAGGCCGGCCTACGGGCGGGCAATTTGGGTGGCAACGCGGATTCCTTCCGTCCCATACGTTTGTATGGGCATGGGAGGAATTTTTCGTTAAGACGGAAACAAAGAAACAATTTACAGGAGGTACTTTATGATTGACATTAACCTGATTAGAAAGAATCCGGAGATCGTGAAGGAGAATATGCGGAAAAAGTTCCAGGAGAACAAGATCTCCCTGGTTGACGAGGTCGCCGAGCTCGACCGGACGTTCCGCGAGACCCGGACGCGCTGCGATTTTTTGAGAAGCCAGAGAAACAGCATCAGCAAGGAAATCGGAAAGCTCATGGCCTCCGGTCAGAAGGAGACCGCCGAACTTGCCAAGGCGCAGGTTGCCGAGATGGCCTCCGAGCTCGAAGAGCTTGCCGTTAAGGAAACGGAGCTCGAAGCACAAATCCGCGAAAAGATGCTCGTAATCCCCAACATTATCGACGCTTCCGTGCCGGTCGGCAAAGACGACAGCGAAAATGTCGAAGTGGAGCGATTCGGCGAGCCTGCTGTACCGGATTTTGAAATTCCGTATCACGTCGACATCATGGAGAAACTGAAGGGCATTGATCTCGACAGTGCCAGAAGAACGAGCGGCAACGGATTCTATTACCTTTGCGGCGACATCGCACGTCTTCAATCCGCCATTCTGTCCTATGCCAGAGACTTCATGATCGACCGCGG
>JAKOSS010000740.1 GCA_029777145.1 Acidobacteriota bacterium
CCCGGGAACAGATGCTCGAAGTACGGGATCGGAGTGATGTTCTCGATCGGAGTGTTCCGCGCACGAAGATCATGGAGCATTCCGGCGGCCGTGTACCAGTCCACTCCGGACTGACGGTCGACGAGATTGTTGAGCGCCATGATGTCACGCGTCGCCAGAAGATTACGGGCCTTGCGTCCGGTGTACGTCGCTTCGACATACATTCCCTTCGGCAACTGACGGCCGTACGTAAAGTTCCACGTATAGTTGATCGGCGAAACGAGAGTCGAATCAAGCGACGACTCGATGCGCTGATCTTCATCGGCCGGGGTCGAGAACCGGTTCGGCGCCGAGATGTTCGGCAGATTGCGGATCGACTGACCGAAATTCGTGAACTGCGGAGCGAGCCGCGTCGTCACGTTGTACGTGTTCGCCGCGATCGTATCCGAAGTCGTGAATCCCAGCGTCGTCAGCCCGTCAAAGGTGACCGCAAGCTGCTGCCCGAAGTAGTCGTTCGTGATCGAAAAACCGCCGCGGAAAGTGGCTTCGTTGGGACCGCCGAAGATCGCCTTCAACGTCTTGTTCTTGAAGTTCGGCGACCAGGCTGCGGCAACGCGGGGCTGCCAGTTGTTCCAGTCCATCTTGTAGAAACCTGGAGCGTTGTTCTTCGGTCCGCCGAGAATGAACTGAATGAGTTCGTTGTCAGCAACACCGTTCGCGGCACTCGCGATACGACGATCGAGAACGTCGCCGAGCGGCGTGTCGGGAACAACCTGATAACCATTCTTTTCATAAACCGGACGGCTCAGGGCATACCGAAGTCCGCCGGTAACGGTCAGGTTACGGAAGGGTTTCCAGACATCCTGGAAATACATGTCGTATTCCTCGGTCGCAAAGTTGCGCACGATCGAGGTTCCCACCGGAAGCGTATTTCCGGAAAGGTCGTAGTTGAAGTTGCCGGTGTACTGCGAGAAGCGGCCGATCAAAGCCGACATCGCGTTTTGGATACCGGTCGTGCCGGAATCAACGTTGTACTGCGCCAGGATCGGATTGCTCAGTACGCGGCCCGACGACGCATAGAACGACGGGTTCGCCGTGGCAAAGTCGTAGGACGAGCCATAGCTTTCGCGCTTGTTGTTGATGAACCGGACGTTGCCGCCGAACTGGAACGTATGCGATCCCTTGATCCACGTGAAATCGTCGGTAAAGTTCTGCAATTCGGTAACCCGGCTAAGGCTGTTGCTGAACGCCTTCGGCTGGAATACGAAGCGGAACGTAATTCCGTTTTCACTCGAATCGCCTCCGCTGGTGAATGCCTGCCGCGTCAAACCATAGCGGAAGTTGTTGACCTTGTTGTTGCTGATCGTCCAGGTGTGGCTCAGGCCGAACCCCGACGGATGGCTCCAAAATTCAGGCGAAACCGTGTCCGGGAAATACGGCGCAACGAGTGCCGAATCCTGCTGGTAGTTGCCGCGGAACGAAAGCTGCTGCTTGTCGTTGATATTCCAGTCGAGTCGCAGAATGTGCGTGTTCTGATCGACCGGGGTCGGCGCGTTGAAACGGAAGCCGCCGGTATTCAAACCGTCACCGAGCGCATCCGAGTTCGACGGGTACTTCTGAGCCGCCGCTGCAAAGACAGCAATCGCCGCCGGGTTCATCTGTGCCTGCGGGAAGATCGCGTTCAGCTGAGCGGTGCTCAGCGTGATCAGGCCCGAACCTCCGGCACCGCCGATCGGGCTGCCGATGAAGCGAAGTTCGCCGCGGCCGAGGCTGGCGAGTGGGACGGTTCGGATAACCGACTCGGACTTGCGTTCACGGTATCCTTCGTACGAGTAGAAGAAGAAGAACTTGTCCTTCACGATCGGTCCGCCGAGCGCGCCGCCGAAAATGTTGCGCTTGATGTTCGGACGCGGAACGCCGTCGGCATTGTTGAAAAAGTTATTCGCCGAAAACTTGTCGGGACGATGGAATTCAAACAAAACGCCGCGCCATTTGTTCGTACCGCCGCGCGTGATCAGCGAGATCTGGGCGCCGGATGAACGGCCCTGGTTGGCGTTGGCATTCGTCGTCGTGATGCGGAACTCTTCGATCGATTCCGCGGTGATACGGAGAATCGACGAGAACGCCGCTCCGGTTTGCTGATCGTTGACGTCGATACCGTCGAGCGTGATGTTCGCCTGATCGCTGCGGCCGCCGGCGACATAGCCCTGCGGCGTGACGCCCGGCTGAAGGCTCAGCAGGTCGGGAATGTTTCGCGAGTCCGTCGGAAGTTGCTGGATCTGCTGGGCAACGAAGTTGTTGCCGACCGTCGCGTCCTGAGTGTTGATCACGGATTCGATATCGCCGCCGGTAACGTCGATGATCGCCGAGACCTCACCAGGTTCCAACGAGATGTTTACTGCCAGGGTCGAGTCGACCGAAGCTTTCACGTCACGCTTGATCGCCTTCTTAAACTTCGCGGCTTCGACCTCGATGTTGTAAGTTCCGGGCAAGATTGACGCAAAAGCATAGGCACCGTCATCGTTCGTCATTACGTTTCGCGAGTAGCCGGTGGCGGGGTTCGTCAGTTTGACGTTCGCCCCCGGAACGACCGCGCCGTTCTGGTCGGTGATGGTACCGTTGATGCTGGTCGTACCGGCTTGTGCATTGACATTGATCGCCATGAACATGGCGAAAACGAATGCACAAAGAGCCGCTGCCGACCTTGTGATTGAATTGCTCTTAAGCATAGTGCCTCCTTGGATTTGGATATGGACAATGGCTGATGCAAAAACGACAAAATGAGCAAACGCATTTTGCGTTCCACGGTGGACTTCGGCAGGAACCTCAATAAAACTGGTCGAAAAGCGTCGGTCGGCGACTTAAGAAATTGAAAAGTTTGAAGAAAATTCAAATTTTCGGGGAATTCGGAACGTCAATTCTGTTTGCGCATCAATGGTTTAGCCATGAATGGAATGACTTGAGGGCAGTCGCGCCGGTCCCGACCGCCGTGCTCACCGTCGGACTCGCGGGACTCGCGCAGTCGCCGACGGCATAGATTCCCGGACGGCTCGTCCGGCACTCGCGATCGACCGTCACGTAGCCCGTCCGATCGAGATCGACAACGCCTTTCAAGAGATCAGTATTCGGCTCGACACCGATGCGAATGAGGATAACGTCCGCCGGCACGGACTCGATCGCGCCGGTTCGCGCGTCTTCAACCGTCAGGCCCGTGACATGACCATCGCCGTTTATCGCACGCACGACGGTTCCGGTCCTGATGACCGTATCCGGTTGCGCGCGCACCTGTTCGACAAACTCCTCACGGGCTGAAAACCCGTCCCGGCGGTGGATCAACGTCACCGATCGCGCGTGCTCGCCGAGAATGAGGACGTTCTCGAACGCGGCGTCACCGCCGCCGATGATCACCACTTCCTTGTCTCGGGCCGATTCGGCATCGCGCTTTCCTGAGGAAATGATTCCCTTCCCGCGGAATTCGTCCTCGCCGGGAACTCCGAGCCTCCGGCGACGGACGCCGGTCGCCGCGATTATTCCCCGGGCGCGAAAGACCGTGCCGGACGCGAGCCTGACCGACATGGCGTTCGGGTCGATGGTTGCGACGGCGTCTCCCAAAACCGGACTCAAACCCCGCCCGGCAAGTTGTTCGGCAAATACGTCGCGAAGCTCGCGGCCGTTGCGCGATTCCGCGCCAAGGTGATTGGTGATCGGGTTGAAGGTCGAAAGAAGTTGTCCGCCCGGTTCCGGCTCTGACTCGAGGATCACGGGTCGCAAGCCCAGTTCATGCGCCCACAATGCAGCCGACATCCCGGCCGGTCCGCAGCCGATGATTATTACGTCAAATCCGGTATCGGAACTCGTCATCAATGCCGTCATTTTCGGCCAGACCGCCAACCGATGCAAGTTCGGCAAACACGCCCCGAACCCCGTCGAGCGGTCAAAATCGGTTCCCGCGCCAATGCCGACGGTGATTACCATGTTTTGTCAATTGTTCGGTGCCAAATAATGTCACTTTCGACTCTTATGATCATTCCCGCGGGTTTTCCAGAATTTTTCTGATCGCTTAATTCAACTAAATTCGCAACTTAGCGATCTTCAGCTAGTTACCGATTTTTCTGGCACTCGTATTGCTCATGGAGGCTAATTGTAACTGCGCCCTTCGCGTCGTTTCCCCGAAATTCCAAAAAAATCTACTTCAGCTTAGCGCATCCACTGCAACCAATATGAGACTAGAATTTGAATCCAACTCGTCCGCATTGCCGCACGTCGAGAATTCGACCGTGAATGAATCCGTCTCCTCGGAAGGCGAACACCTCCTCCGCGCGGGCGTCAAAGCCGCACAGGAAGGCCGCCGATCAGAAGCTAAAGCCCTGCTGCTCCGGGTGACCGAGGTCGAACCCCAGAACGAAAACGCCTGGCTTTGGCTTGCCTCGATCAGCGAATATCCGGAAGAGCTGCTCGTATTCCTCAACAATGTGCTGCGCGTGAACCCCGAAAACGCCCGTGCGATCGAATGGAAGAAAGCGACGAAGTCTCTTTTGGCGAAAACACTCGTGCAGCGCGGTGTCGACGCTTCGAAGGAACAGCGCAACCATTTCGCCCGCCAATGCTTTGAACAGGCGGTCGAGCATGATTCGGAGAACGAAATGGCGTGGCTCTGGTTGGCTTCGATCACGGAGTCAGAAGCCGATAAGGTGCCGATGTTTGAGAAAGTGCTGAGCATCAATCCGGAAAATTCGACGGCGCTTGAAGCGTTGAGCTCGCACCGTGCCGTTCAGTCCGCGCGATTGCTCGATCAAGCCGTCGGCGAAGCGATCGAAGGACATCATTCGAACGCCAAGCGATTGCTTGAAACCGTGATCGGGGAAAATGACAGTTTGGAAGACGCGTGGGTATTGAAGGCCCACCTCGCAGAATCGTTCGAAGAGCGGGCCGAATGCATGCTGAAGCTCCGCGCATTGAATCCCGAAAATGAAATGGCGCGCGTTTGCCTCGCGTCGTGGAGATCGCTCATCGAGCGCGGCAACGTCCGAGCCGAAGCGGAAACGGCCGAAACCGCCGTCGAGGAGCCGGTCGCCGAATCGCCCGCGCAGCCTGAGGCCGGTGAATCGGAATCGACCGAACTACAGGCCGTCGCGTCCGAACCGGCAATCGCGGTCGCCGAAGAACCTGAATCCGAACCGGAAGCTGTTCCGTCGGCTGAAATGTTCAACTCGCACAATGATTACGCCGAACCGGACATGCCGACGCAGGACCTGCGCTCGATCCCGAGTTTCAATTATCCGCCCGCCGATGCCGAATTCGAATCGGACCAGTCGTTCGCGGACCAGTCGTTCGAGGATCAACCGTTCGACGAACCCGAGTCCGGAGAGGCGTCCGCGCAACTGGCGTTTGAGATCGAAGCCGAAGAGAACGAAATGAGCGCCGCCTTCAGTGACAACGACCTGCACGCGACGTTTACGCCGAACGCCGAATCGGCGGCGGATTTCATGCCGCAGCGCGAGGAGTCGTTCGAGCAGTCGTTTGCCGCGTTTCAGGTCAGCGAACCCGAGCGCGAGGAAGAATGGAAAAACACTTCGCCGGAGGTGTTCTTTGGATACAACCCTGAAGCCGCCGCGCAGGAAAGCGTCGCCGCCGAGGAACCGTCACAGCAATTCGACCAGAATTCCGACGATGTCGAGGTAACCGAAACGGCAGACATGGAATTCGGCGAGGCCGAGCCGTCGTTCGTTGCCGAGCAACCCGCCGAGGAGCAGCAATTCGCTGAAGAACAGCCATTCGAGGAATATCAGGAACCGGCTCCTGAAGCCGTCCACGAATCGTTTGAGCCGGCGTTCGAGGAAGTTCAGGAATTCTCTGCCCCGGCCGCACAGCTCGAAGTTTCCGAAGCGCCGGAGTTGAAAGTCGACGCCGAACCCGAGAAAGCCGAATCAATGCTCTGCCCGTTCTGCAACGGCGAGAACGAGATCCAGGCTTACAACTGCGGTACGTGCCGATCGGCGCTGAGCTTGTCGGATCTCGATTCGTTGTTCGGTCACGATGCCGATCGCGAAGTGCTCGAGCGCGCCGTCGAGAGTTTCGAACGTGAGCACGAAAGTTACGGACTCGATGCGGAAAAGCTTGCGCAGCTCGGCATCGGACACATCAATCTGGCCAACTACCGGCAGGGCTATCTTTATCTCCAGGAAGCAGTCAAGGCGAATCCGAGCAACGTCGTTCTCGACGCTCAGGTGAACGCATTCGCGATTCGCCTCGCCGAACTCGAGAAACAGCAGACCGCGCAGGAATCGATGTCGAAGAATCGCAAGATCCTCGTCGTCGACGACAGCCCGACGGTCCGCAAGCTGATCTCGAGCAAGCTTGAGAAATGCGGGCACGAAGTCGTCTGCGCCGTTGACGGGCTCGACGCTCTCGAGAAGTTGAACGGCATGTCGCCCGACCTGATCCTGCTCGACATCACGATGCCGCGCATGGACGGCTACCAGGTTTGTAAGCTGATCCGCAACAATGCCGACATGAAGGACGTTCCTGTCGTCATGATCTCCGGCAAGGACGGGTTCTTCGACAAGGTCCGCGGTCGAATGGCCGGAACTACGGACTACATCACAAAACCGTTCGGACCGGAAACCCTGATGAAGACAGTCGAAAACTACCTCGGATGAGACCGGCATGGAAAACTCTGCACAAAGCCCGCGGCCGGCAGCACCGGTCCTGAACCCCCAGGCGGCCGCGGCACAAAACGAATCCGTTTCGGATATTGAAAAATTCGTCGTCTTTCAGATAGACGACGGATTTTTCGCCGTCCCGGTGACCGACGTAAGTGAGGTCGCGCAGTCGCTTCCGCTGTCCGCGCTCCCGCATTCGCCGGCCTGGCTTCATGGTGTCGCCAACCTCCGCGGCGAACTCCTGGCGGTGATCAACCTCGACTACCGCAAGTCTCAGGCAAAGGTTCTCCCGAAATCTAAGATCGTCGTCTTCCGGCCCGCGGAATACGACAACCCGATCGGACTCGTCGCCGACAGGATCTGTGAGGTCGTTCCGATCAGAAGCTCGGCGATCGAACCTGCCGACGACCCCAACCTCATCGGCCGGATCAGTCTCAACACGCATTCGGTCGGACTGTTCGATACCGGGAAACTGTTCTCGGCTACGATTCGCTGATTTCGACGCGATCGCCGACCGACCGATCGCCAACGCTGCCGAAGGAATTATGGCCCGCTACAATGCCAACTCTCTTCTGAACTCGCTCAAGGGCAAGATCTGGCTCGCATCCAGCGCGATGGCGTTCTTCATCTGCACGTTCGGGCTGATCTCGTACCTCGTCGTTTCGTTCGTGATCGAAGACACGTTCTACGCGGTCTTCGTTCCGTTCTTGGTTCTCGCGTTCGGGATCATGGCCTTTGGCTGGTGGCTCTCAAACGAATTGGTGACACCGATCGAAAAGGTCGGAATGCTTGCCAAAAGTCTCGAGCGAAGCGCGAACACTTCGCTGCCGAAGACGACGGGATCGATCGAAACCGACGAACTTCTCCAGACGCTTCATCGCAACAGCCGCCAGACGCAGAACCTGATCACGCTCATGGATGAGGTTGCGAACGGCAACACCGATATCGTTCTGACACCGCTTCAGGGAAGCGACCGCCTCAGCGCGTCGTTTCAAAAACTCCTTTCGAAGGTGTCGGACTCGATCGACGCGAAGGAAAAACTCGAAACCCTTCAGGCCGCGGTCGCGCAGATCTCGGACGAGATCAAGACCGTCCGACGCGGCGATCTCGCCGTCGAGATCCAAGCCGATTTCAAAGAGACAAAAGAGATCTCCGAGACGCTTCGCTTCTTGCTGAACCATCTGACCGAGATCGTTCTTCTGATCCGGAATGATTCAGAAAAGTCGCGGACGACGGCTCACGAGATCCGCAAAACGGTTCAAAGCACGATCAACCGCAAGGAAATGAAGGTTCTCGATCTGAACGAAGCGGCCGCCGAACTGCGCGGCGTTCCGGCAGTCATCGAGAAGATCGCCGAGGACCTGGCGCGTGCGAATTCATTCAGCGACGATTCGATCGATGCCGCGCGGCGCGGTTCGCGATTCGCGCAGGAAAACCGGAACGGCCTTGTGTCGCTCCGAAAGCAGATCCAAGAGGCCGTAAGCCGTATCGGGCGTCTTACGGAACGCTCCCAGGAACTTACCAAGATCGCCAAGACGGTCGAGGATTTTGCGCACCGGACCAACATGATCGCGCTCAATGCTTCGATCCGCGCCGGCGAAACCGGAGACAAAGGCACCGGCTTCACGGCGGTCACGGACGAGATCCAGCGTCTCGCCGAGCGCGCCGACAACACGAACAAACAGATCTCCGCGCTGAACAAGGCCGTTTCGATCGAGATCGCCGAAGTCGAGCGATCACTCGTCGCTTCGACCAAGGAAATGGCGGATCTTTCGAAACTCGCGCTCGAAACGGGAACGGCCGTCGGCGAGATCGAGAAGTACTTGTCTCAGGTCACTGGTCTTCAGAAGCAGATCGCCGAGAATTCACGTCAGCAAAGCATGCGCGGCGATCGTGCGTATCAGGTTTTTGCCGGATCGATCGGCGAGTCGGAGGAGATCATCAGCGATCTAAAACAGACCGAACAATCGGTTGCCGCTTTCACGGCGACGCTGCGAAACATCGAGAATGCGGCGTCCTTCTTCAAACTCCCGGCGAGCGAGGAACAACCGGCGCCGGTGTCGGCCGAGATCGAAGCCGACCCGATGCTTTCCATGTTCCAGACCGAGATCACCGAACCTGAACTCGAACCGATCGAGGCAATCTAGGGTAAAAAGATGAATCAATCGAACATTTTGTGGACCCTTATCATCCGCTTTATCTCGTTCTTCGCGGTGCTCTTCCTGCTCCTCGGCGGCGGGCTCGTCGTCGCGGCGCAGTTCGGTTTCACGCAGAACCACATGGCCGGCGTCCTGACGGCCGCTTTCGCGATCGTAATGGCGGTCTTTGCGCTGCTCGCCCTCAATTATTCGAATCTCAAACTCAATCGGCAGCTTCGTGACGCTTCGGAGATCGCGCACCAGATCTCGAACGGCGATCTTTTCGAGGAACTTCCGGAGAACCATAGCGATCTCTTCGACGCGCTCAAAAGCATTTCCGACTATTTGCAGGAAAAGACGCAGGTCACGGAACGCGTCGCGCACGGAGACCTGTCCGTCGAAGTCGCGCCGAGATCCGACACGGACGCTCTCGGCACCTCGTTCCGCAACATGGTCGAAAAACTCCGCGTTTCGGTTCAAACGCAGGAAGAGCGCGAACAGCTCGAGAATTCGATCCGGAAATTGCTTGATGAAGTCTCCGATGTCGCCGACGGCGATCTGACGGTCCAGGCAGAGGTCTCATCCGAAATCACGGGCGCGATCGCCGAAGCATTCAACCAGATGACGCGAAACCTGCGTTCGCTGATCAAGCAGGTCAAGGACGTCACGTTCCAGATCTCGACTTCGGCAAACGCGATCAACGACGCCACCGAACAACTCGCGCGAGGAAGCGAGGCGCAAGCGTCGCAAATCTCGCGAACGACGTCGGCGATCTCACAGATGGCGCTCCGCATTCAGGAAGTTTCGGAGAACGCGGTTTTGTCAGCGCAGGTCGCGGCGGACTCGCTCGGCAACGCGCGGTACGGCACGCAGGCCGTGCAGGACAACATCAACGCGATGAATTCGATCCGCAAACAGGTTCAGGAAACGGCGAAGCGGATCAAGAAACTCGGCGAACGCTCACAGGAGATCTCGCACATCGTCGCCCTCATCAACGATCTTTCCGACCGCACGAGCCTTCTGGCCTTGAATGCAAGCCTGCAGGCGGCCGCGGCCGGCGAAGCCGGCCAGGGATTCGCGACCGTCGCCGAAGAGGTCGAACGCCTCGCCGAACGCTCGAACCTGCTGACCCAGCAGATCAGCGCGCTGACGCAGACGATCCAGTCGGAGACGAAAGACGTGGTCGCGTCGATGGAAGAAACGATCCACGAGGTCGTCATCGGTTCGACGCTTGCCGACAAAGCGGGTCAGACATTGATCGAGATCGAACAGGTTTCGACACGGCTCGCCGGACTCATCAGCTCGATCTCTGAATCCGCGAAACAGCAGGCCGAGAGTTCGACAGACATTTCGAAAGCGATGGCGAACATCTCGAAGGTCACTGAATTGGTCCAGCTCGGATCGCAGCGCGCGGCCGATTCTGTCAAGATGCTCGTCGAACTCTCCGACGAACTCCGTGTTTCGATCACGCCATTCAAGCTGCCTGAAGACCGTCGTCCGGCCCAACCTCGTTCGCAGCCCGATGCCGAGAACGGCGCGTTCCTAAACTGATCCGTCCCGACCGTCAAGGAAGACTTCAATGAATTCTGGCCATCTCCACGCATTTATCGAAGAAGCCGAGAGCTATCTGCCGATGATCCGCAACCTGATCCTCGTGTGCGGACAGGAACGGAACAACGGCAGCGAACTCGAGACCGCCCTGCGTTACACCCAGGCGATAAAAGACGCCGCGACGATGACCGGCTTCGCCGAGATCGGGAAATACGCCGAACGACTCGAATCCGAGATCGCGTCGGTGGTCACCGGCCGCGAGCCGATCACGGATGTTCAGGTCAGGAATATCCTCGACAAACTCGCGCAGACGGAAGCGCTGCTGGCAAAATCACAACTCTCGGCCGACGAATTCCAGATCAATCTCGACGGATTTCTCGACGAATCCTTTGATAATCTGACGCTGAACACTGGCAAAGAGGTTGTTGCGGATTCATTCGAAGCGGAGCCCGAGCCGGCCGACGAACCGGAGCTCGACGGGTTTGAGATCGACGAGGAAATGCTTGAGGTCTTCGCCATGGAAGCCGAGGATCTGCTCCGCAACATCCAGACGAATCTCGGGATTCTTGAATCAAATCCAAACGAACGCGAGGCGCTGCTTGAGATCCGGCGCAACGCGCATACGCTCAAAGGATCGGCCGGAATCGTCGGCCTCAAACCGTTGTCCGAACTCGCGCACCGCGTCGAGGACCTTCTTGATTTCCTTTCGGACCATGAGATCGAAGGCAATCGACGGATATTCGAGATCCTGATGAGCGCGACCGATTGTCTCCACGCGCTTGCCGCCGGCGAGACGTCGGCCCAGCTCTCGTCGCGTATCTCGATCCTGTACAAAAACTTCGACGGCGTCCTCAAGTCACTCAAACTCGAAGACGAATGGGAAGAATCGGTCGCCGAAGTAACCGAATCTGTGCCGGTCGCCGAACCGCGGCCGACGGCGGCGGATCAAACGAATCCCGCCACCGAAACTGCCTCGAAGTCGGTTATCCGCGTTTCGCTGGAACGCCTCGACGAACTGGTAAGGCTCGTCGGCGATCTTGTCCTCAGCCGATCCGTATTCGAACAGCGTCTGGCGGAACTCGAGCGCCAGGCCGGCGAGTTGAGGCACAGCACGGAACGACTGAAGAAGTCGACGGGAAAACTCGAGACGGACTTCGAAGCGTCACTTCTCAACGGAAACGGTTTCGGGCCACAACGTCAGAATCAATTCTTCGATTCGCTCGAATTCGACCGTTACACCGAATTCCACCAAACGACGCGCGAATTGCTTGAAACGACGGGCGACGCCTACTCGATCAACAACGAACTCGACAATCTGCGCGGCAACCTCGAACTGCTTTTCGACGGACAAAGCCGGCTGATCGAGGAACTGCAAGACAAGCTTCTGAGATTGCGAATGGTCCGCTTCGACTCGCTTGCCGCGCGTCTGCACCGGACGGTGCGGATGACGTGTGAACAGGAATCCAAGAACGCGGACCTGATCATCGAAGGCGAAACGGTCGAGGTCGACACGCAGATCCTCGACGCGCTCGTCGAACCGCTTCTACATTTGCTCCGAAACTCCGTCGCGCACGGAATCGAATCCGCCGACACGCGCAGGCTCGTCGGCAAGCCCGAAAAAGGCCGGATCATTCTCCGGATCCACAGCGAAGGAACGCACGTCGTGCTGACCGTCAAAGACGATGGCCGCGGGATCTCGGCGTCAGCGATCAAAGAGAAAGCGCTCCAGAACGGAGCGATCAGTCTCGATGAAGCGCGGTCGATGACCGACGCCGAAGCCTTCACGTTGTGTTTTCTGCCCGGGATCACGACCGCCGAAACAATTCGTCAAACGGCGGGACGCGGCGTCGGGATGAACATCATCCGCGAGAGCGTGGTGCGCCGCCAGGGCACGATCCGCATCGATTCTGAGCTTCAAAAAGGGACTGAGATCACGATCCGCCTGCCGATGGCGCTTGCGGTCACACGCGGGTTGCTGATCCGCGCCGCCGGGCAGATCTTCGCGATCCCGCTCAAACTTGTTCGGAAATTGACGGAAATGAGTACCGAGGATGCCAAGTACGCCTTGGTGCAGAACCTCCTCTCCGTCGAAGGCGCCGAACATCCGGTCTCGCACCTGAATTCCCTGCTAGGCATTGCGAGGAACGAATCGCGTCGTGAAAGCACGCCGGTGCTAATGATCGACACGCTCGAATCCGCGTCGGCGCTGCTCGTCGATGAAGTCGTACGGGCCGAAGAGATCGTCATCAAACCGCTAGGATCGCCGCTCGGCAACTTCCCGCATTTGCTCGGAGTCACGATCCTCGGAGACGGTTCGATCGTCCCGGTGCTCGATCTGATCTATCTGCTGAAACACCATGTTCAGGCTCCGCGACCGCAATACCTCGAACAGCTCGAGAAGTCGGCCGCGACGCTCGAAACGCCCGCAGCGCCGACGATCGCCGAACCGGCAAGTGAAGATATGCCGATGCGCGTGATGATCGTCGATGACAGTCCGAGCGTGCGTCATATCATGTCGAAACTGATCAAGAATGCCGGTTGGGAGCCGGTGATCGCGAAAGACGGGCTTGAGGCGCTGGATCTGCTCCATTCCGCGGACGTCTTGCCGAATGTCGTCCTGACCGATGTCGAGATGCCGCGGCTCAACGGCTACGACCTTCTCGCCGCGATCAAAACCGACGCGACACTCGCTGACGTTCCGGTCATCATGATCACGTCACGGGCGAGCGCGAAACACGAGCAGAAAGCGCTCGAACTCGGCGTTTCGTCGTATCTGACGAAACCGTTCGACGACGCGTTTCTTTTGGACGAGATACGGAGTCTGTCCGAAAAGGTCGCGGCCTAAGGCACAAAGTTGTAAATGATCCTGCCGCGGACCTTTACGGGATTGCCTTGGAGAGTTGTCGGACTGAATTGCGAAGCGTATGCAGCGGCTTCCGAAACGGCATGAAGCAGCTTGTTGCCGGAAACGGCACACGCAAAGGTGACCTGTCCGTTCTCATTGATCACCACCGAGACCTCGACCTTACCGCCGACCCGAGACGCTCGGGCTTCGGGCGGATACGGCGGCCGGCCAAGGTTGGTCGCCTTGCCGTTTATCACTCCGACCTGGATGATCCGCGGATCGATCTCGACCGGCGCCCCGGTCGCTTTGATCC
>JAKOSS010000075.1 GCA_029777145.1 Acidobacteriota bacterium
CGAATTTCAGGGCCGTCGTCACGGAATTTGCGTGGGGCGATGCATTGATCCAACTGCCGAAGCTCAAAGATCATGAGATCCCGGGAGTCCTTTCGCATGCGCTTCGCGACCTTCTCGTAAAACCCGAACTCCGAAAGCAGCTTGGCGAAAACGCGCGCGCAGTCATGGAACGCAACCGCGGCGCAACCGACCGCACGCTCGGGCATCTCCGGACCTTCCTTCAGGTTCACGAAATCAAATGACCGTCGTTTACTGCCTTCTCGCCGCCGCACTTGTCTTTTTGAGCTGGAAGTCGTTTACCGGCGGAATCGAATACCTTCGCTTTTTTCGTTCCGGACTGGCATCGAAGCCTCCCGAAAGCTCGCCTGCAGCGACGGTTTTCCTTCCGTGCCGCGGCGTCGACGACGGTCTCGACGCCAATCTGTCGGCCTTTTTTTCGCAGGATCATCCGGACTTTGAAGTGATCGTCGTCGTCGATTCTGAGGACGATGCCGCCGTTCCCGTGATTCGCGACGTGCTGGCGCGAAACGCCAACGGGAGACTCGTCGTCGCCGGCGCGGCGGACGGCGAGAGCCAAAAGGTTCACAACCTCCGCGAAGCCGTGCCCCATGCCGATCAACGATCGGAAGTCTTCGTTTTCGCGGATTCGGACGTTCGTCCCGAAAGCTCATGGCTGCGTTTTCTGATCGCTCCGCTTGACGACGAGGCCGTCGGATGCGCGACGGGTTATCGATGGTTTGTTTCGAAGCGCTTGGGAATCGCGTCGGAATTGCTCTCAGTTTGGAACGCCTCGATCGCGTCGGCGCTCGGTCCGAATCGAAAAGGCAACTTCTGTTGGGGCGGATCGATGGCCGTCCGGCGCAAAGTATTCGAACGATTGGCGATGCGCGATCGCTGGCGCGGAACGCTTTCGGACGACTTCGCGATGACCCGTGCGATGAACGATGCCGGACTTGAGATCGGTTTCGTTCCGCAGGCCCTTTGCGCGAGCATCGGCGACGGCGGATTTCGGAATCTGCTTGAATTTACGACCCGGCAGATGAAGATCACGCGCGTCTATTCGCCGCATCTGTGGAAGCTGTCGTTCGTCGGTTCCGCGATGTTCAACCTCGTGATGATCTGGTCTGTCTGGCTTCTGGCGACGTCGGAAAAAAACGGAATCGGATTTTGGGCCTCAATCTCGACGCTCGTCTTGGTTTCGGTCTTCAGCATCGGTAAGAGCGCGTATCGATTGCTCGCCGTCCGACTCGTTCTTCCGCAACGATCGATCGACCGGCAATGGCTGACGCAGTGTACATTTTGGGTGATTTCTCCGCTCCTGTTCCTGTACAATTCGGTCTGTGCATTAATTTCGCGGACGATAGTCTGGCGCGGAATCCGTTATGAACTCCGATCGCCGACCGAGACCGTGATCGTCCCCGAAGCTCAGCAGAAGGCGAAATAATATGGCTTTGATGCAAAAATTTCTCGTGGTCGCGCTTGCCGTGATCGGATTCACGACGATCGCCGTCGGACAGAAATCGACGAAGGCGCCGATCATCATCATTCCGGGCCTCACCGGATCCGAACTCGTCAACGACGAGACCGGCGAACTTGTGTGGTTCAAGCCAAGCCGGTCGAAGGATGACGACATTCGGCTTCCGATCTCGCCGGTGCTGGTCAGAAATCGCGACAAACTTGTGCCGAAGGACATTATCCGCGCGGTTCAGTTCGCGAAATGGCTCCCTGAGGTTGAGATCTATTCGGAACTCATCAACGCCCTCGAAAAACGCGCCGGATACGTCGAAGGCAAGTGGGATGATCCGCCCGAGAAAGGTTACGAGTCGACCTTCTACGTTTTTGCCTACGACTGGCGCCGCGACAACGTCGAGAACGCGCGGTCGCTCGTCCAGAAGATCGAGTCGCTCAAACGGAAGCTCGGCAAGCCCGATCTGAAGTTCAACATTGTCGCTCATTCGATGGGCGGCCTGATCTCGCGATACGCCGCGATGTACGGCAACGCGGATATTTCAAAGGGAATGAAGCCGAATTGGGCAGGCGCGAAGCACCTTGATCGTATTTTCCTGCTCGGAACGCCGAACGAAGGTTCGATCGCGGCGCTCGACGCGATGCTCAACGGTTATTCATATTTTGGCCGGGGAATCAATATTCCGTTTGTCCGCGACATTTCACGATTCGATGTTTTCACTATCCCGTCGATGTTCGAGTTGCTGCCGCAGAACGGCGCGCTGCGGATCTTCGACGAAAATCTCAAGCCGCTGAAGATCGATCTGTACGATCCGAAGACCTGGGACGAATACGGCTGGAACATCTGGGACGACAACGATTTCCGCAAGAAATTCGACTTCATCGAGCAGGAACAGGCACGCCCTTATTTTCGGGTCGTCCTGCGCCGCGCGAAGGACTTTCAGGCGGCGCTGAACGCGAGTTCAAACATAAAACCGCCGGTTTCGTTCTATCTCATCGGTGCGGAATGCAAGGACACGCTCGACGCGGCGGTCCTGTATCGGAAGAAAGATCGTTGGAAGCTGATCTTTTCGCCGGATTCATTCGAAAGATCCGACGGCACGAAGGTTCCCGAAGAACAGGTGCGGCGATTGATCATCGGCGGGGGCGACGGAGTCGTCCCGATCAGTTCGTTGAAAGCCGAGCATTCGGGCGGCCCGAAGAATCTGCCGGTCGCCGGTGAACTGCACCAATGCGAGTCGCACGCGAAACTGGTGACAAACCCGGATATCCAGGACCGTCTCTTTGCCTTGCTCTTTGGCGGGGCGATAAAATGATCGCGGAGCAGAATGATCAAGAATCTTCTAAATGCGGACGATGAACCGGCGGCGAACGGCGTGTCCGAGCCGGAGCACGCGAACCGTCCGATCTCGCTCTTCGATCTTTCGTCGATACCGGCGGAATCGGCATTGACGCTGAACGAGTCGGACGAAGCATCCGCCTTTGACGAGAACTGGGGCCGCGAACCGCAGCCCGTCGAACCGGCGATCGTCGTCGAGCCGTTCGTTCCGCCTTCGAAAGTTGAAACGATCCGCCGCAGCGGACTCGCCTGGTCGGCGGGAGTCGTGTTCTTCGGCTCCGTCGGATTCATGATGATCCTCGGATGGTTTGCCGATTTGCTGCTCGGTTCCGCGCCGTGGGGACTCGTCGTCGGAATCGTCCTCGGATCGGTCATCGGCTTCATCAATTTCTTCCGCATCACTTCGCAGATCTTCAGGAACAACTGACCGCGATCCCTTATTTTTGCTTGTCCCGATTGAGTTTTTTCTCATGACTTTGTAGAATTCTTGTTTCGCCATGAGCGAGAATTCCGACACGTACGAACAGGATGCTCCTGAACTTTCTGACCGGCGGATCCTGATCCTGATGGGAATCGTGGTCGTGTTGGGGTCGGTGCTTGGATTTGCACTGGTTTCCACCCGGTTCGGAGCGGGAATCCTGTTGGGCGGAATTCTTGCGGGAATCAACTATTACTGGTTGAAGAACGCGCTCAGCGGAATATTTGAAAAGGCGATCCGCGACGGGAAGAAGCCGAAGTTTTTGATCGGCGGGTATCTTCTTCGCTACGTATTCTTGGCGATCGCGCTCGTCATCGTTTATTACACAAAGGTCGTCGATTTCGCGGCGGTTCTTGTCGGCTTGGCAAGTCTCGCGGCCGCGATCATGATCGAAGGCATAATACGCTTGTTTTTAATAGTTTATAGCAGCAGGGAAATTTGACATGTTTCTGTTGTCAGAAGGCGGACATCATACGCCGCTCATCGTAGAATTCGTAAATCATTACATCGGGAAACCGGTTTACAACTTTCAGATGGCTTACACCAAGCCGCTGTGGGACAAACTGTTTGCCAAGTTCGGAACAAATTCCGAAGCGATCTTCGGGCCGTACACGGTCGAAAACGCCGTTCCCTGGTACACGATCATGTTCGTCATCGCGTGCATCCTGACCGTGATCGTGATCTGGATCATGAAAGGCAAGCTTTCGTCCGAAGATCCGAAAGCGAGTCAGTTGACGCTCGAAGCCGGATTTCTCGCGCTCAAGGACATGATCGTGAGCGTCGTCGGCGAACACGGCTATCGCTATTTTCCGGTCGTCGCGACCTTTGCGACACTCGTACTGATCTCGAACCTGATGGGTTTGTTCCCGATGTTCATGGCGCCGACGGCGCATATCAGCGTGACCTTCGCGCTCGGCATCTCGTCGTTCATTTACTACAACTCGGTCGGTATTCGCGAGAACGGCGTTCTCAAACACCTCGGGCACCTTGCGGGCCCGAAATTGCCGCTCTCGATCGGGATCGTGATCACGCCGCTGATCTTCAGTATCGAACTGATCAGTAACATGATCCGTCCGCTGACGCTCTCGATCCGGTTGTTCGCGAACATGTTCGCCGACGAGCAGATCTCGATGCAGATCTCGGGACTTTACGCGCCGTTCACGCAGTTCTTCCTGCCGGTCGCGCTGCTCCCGTTGGCGGTGTTCGTCGCGTTCGTGCAGACGCTCGTATTTACGCTGCTTTCGATGATCTACATCAGCGAAGTCACGCACGGCGATCACGGGCATGACGACGATCACGCGGAACATGCGGAACATCACGCCGATGAGGCGCACGCCGAGGCGGTTGCCGCGGCCTGATGATTTTTGAAAGGATTCGGACGGAACGTCCGATTTTAGCGACACCACGCGGATCTGCTTTTCATAGCAGTTAAGCCCGCACGCTACAGGAGCCTTGACTCGACGCGAGTATAAATCAAGCGCATACCGGAAGTGAGGCGAAATCATAACCCGGGCGGATCATCGTCATTGTCGCGCTAACACAAAACAATAGGAGACTAATGAAATGAACAAAATGAAGTATGTAGTTTTTGCGACGATGCTTCTCGCGTTGATGTCGATCTCGGCGTTCGCGCAGGGCGGCGCGGCTGACAACGAATCGACCGTCAGCGCGGCGAAAGCCATCGGTGCGGGCATCGGATTCGGTATCGTTGCCGGTTTGGCGGCGATTGGACAGGGTCTTGTCGGTTCGCGCGCTGCCGAAGGCGCGGCCCGCAACCCGGGCGCGGCCAGCACGGTTCAGACGCTCATGATCATCGCGCTCGCGCTGATCGAGTCGCTCGTGCTCTTCGCGCTGCTGATCGTCTTCGTTAAGCTTTAATCGACGATCCGCCAAGGATTTCGCGGACGAGGTTCTGATGAACTTTGTCCGCGATTTTTGTTTGTTATACTTGTGATTGCGTTTATCGCGCCGCCCGAATCGGTGCGAACCCGGACGCTGATTTGGGACTCTAAGGCTTTATGCTCGACCAGTTTGTGGGAAAAACTCTGGCGGAAAAGTACCGCATCGACGAGGTGTTGCGCGAAACGGATCTCGGTTCGATCTATCACGGCACGCATCTGCTGATGGACAAACACGTCGCCGTAAAGATTCTTTCGCCCGCGCTCGCGGTCGACGGCAACATCGTCGAGCGGTTCTCACGCGAAGCTCGCGAAGTTTCCAAGATCACGCACCCAAATCTGCTCAACGTGACCGATTTCGGGTCCGATGCGGACGGCACGGTCTTCATCGTGTTTGAGGATGCCGACGGGAAATCGCTCCGCTCGCGGATCGCCGACGGCGAGGAATTTTCGCCGCAGCGGGCGCTCAGGATCGTTCGCCAGGCCGCCGCGGCGCTCTCGGCGGCACATATCAAGAATCTTTTTCACGGGCATCTGACGACCGAAAATATCCTTGTCGACGACAACGACGACGTAAAGGTCCTTGATCTCGGGGCCGGGTCCGATCCTTCGGATACCGAGAACACGGCTGATCGCATCCGCTATCTCTCGCCGGAGCAGTGCGTCGATCCGTCGAACGCCGATGCACGTTCGGATATTTACAGTCTTGGCGTGATCTTTTATGAAATGCTGGCCGGCGAGCCGCCGTTCATCGGCGAGAACACCGGCGAACTGATGCTCAAGCACGCGCAGGAACCGCCGCCGCCGCTTTCTTCGTTCAGGCAGGACCTTTCGCCTGAGATCGAGCCCGTGATCCTCCAAACACTCGCGAAGAATCCCGACATGCGTCACCAGACGGCGGTCGAACTCATTGACGACCTGAACCACGTGACGCGCGTCATCGGAACCGCGCCGGTTGCGACCGCGAAGGCCGAGCCGGGATCGGTCAACAACCTGTGGAAGACCGCGTTCATCGTGCTCGCGGGAATCTCGCTCTTGTCGGCGGCGTTGATCTGGATGACGTCGAGCCGCCAGACGGATCCGTCGACGTACCAATACGATGCGAACGCGATGCCCGTCCAGCCGATCAGTCCGGCGACCGGGATCAACGAACAGGGATTGTCGAACATCGCGCAGGTTCCGGTCGATCTATCGAATTCGAATATTCAGCTGACCGCGCCGGACACGCTTTCGGGCGGCGCGAGCAATCCGCTGTGGGATCAGGGCTATGTGCCTCCGACGGGGCCCGTTTATGTTCCGCCGGGCGGCAATCAGATCACCGTTGGCCCGTGCGATCCGAACAACCCGTTCATGCCCTGCGACACGATCCAGGTTCCGCAGTCGAACGTCAACGTCAACGTCCAGAAATCGCCGTCGCCGAAACCGACGGTGACACCGCAGGCGAACGTCGCCGTTTCGCCCGTTCCGACGGAAACGACGAAGCCGCAGCCGAGCCCGTCGGCGACGCCCGCAAAAACACCGCAGCCGAAACCGACCGAGCAAAAGACGCCGACTCCGAAGAAACCCGAAAGCGGCAAGACACAAGACAGCGAGTGATCATCCGTTCACATGACGGATCGACTCAAAATACCGACCGCGAAACTGCGCGAAAAGACGCGAATTTGAACTGAATCCGACGCATGCCGAGCGGTACGACCGCGAAATTTGGCGGGAAGATGAAAACTACGTCAGTGGTTTTCCGTCAGCGGCGCGGATCAGAAGATCTTTCAAGATCTCGTCATTGTCGAACCCGAGACCGTTGACGGCGACCACGCATTCGATTCCCAGATCCAATCCGGTGAGTTTTACGGCATCCTTGCCGGTGGTGATCAGCAAGTCCGCACCGGCGGATTGTGCTTCGTTTCGGATCGCGTCGACGTCGCCTTGTGAGTAAACATGATGGTCGCCGAACGAACGTGTCCCGGCGATCTCGAATTCCTCAAAACGAAGCTGATCGAAGAAGTTCGAAGGATTTCCAATCGCGCAAAACGCAAACGATC
>JAKOSS010000741.1 GCA_029777145.1 Acidobacteriota bacterium
ACCGACGCGGTCGGCGTTGTCCGGCGTTCAAAGAAGCTGTCCGACACAAACGCCGGCGCATAGACCCCGTCCGCGCCGCGCAGATTGAATTCGGCGATCTCGACGTCCTTTTTCGCGGTTTCGATGTCGTTGTTGTTTTGCAGCGCAAGCTTGATCGCGTCGTTCAGCGAAAGCGGAAGCTGGTTCGCGACGTCGACGCCGACGCGTTCGACGGATGGCAAGGGCCGAACCGGCGCGCGGAAATCGGGCGCGATCGGCGGAACGTCCTCGGGAAGCTTCGCCGGCGTCGGAGTCGGAACGGGAGTCTGCGCCGCACATGAAATTGCCGCGGCGAGACCGATCAATAAACCAAATGCAAACTTCTTCATGGCCTAACCTTCTCCGTCCCCGTCCTCTTTTCCGTCGTTCTTCTTGCGGCGCGAGAAAAGCGTCGTCAGATCGGCAATGAAGCCGGTCACCGGACGCAGGCGATCAGTGACGCCGCCGACCTTTCCGCCGACCGAACGCGCGAGTGCCGACTGCTGGACGTCATCAAACAGCGAATAAAACACCGGAACCGCGAGCAGCGTCAGCAGCAGACAGAGCGTCTGCCCGCCGACGACGAGCACGCCGATCGAGCGGTTCGTCGCCGCGCCGGCGCCGCTCCCGAGAAGGAGCGGGATCATGCCCGCGACGAGCGCCATCGTCGTCATCAGGATCGGCCGCAGCCGGTCGCGGTTCGCCTGGATGATCGCTTCGTAACGTCCCATTCCCATCGAGCGAAGGTGGTTCGTATGATCGATCTGCAGGATCGCGTTCTTCTTGACGACACCGAACAGGAGCAGGATACCGAGCGCCGAAAAGATATTCAGCGTCTGACCCGCGATCGCCGTCGAGAGCAGCGCGAACGGAATCGACAGCGGCAGCGTCAGCAGGATCGTGATCGGATGGATGAACGATTCAAACTGCGCCGCGAGGATCAGATACATGAACACGAACGACAGCAGGAAGGCGAGCATGAACGCATTGTATGCCTTCTGCAACTCACGCGATTGACCGGTCACGCCGGCGGTGTATTCGGCCGGCAGATTCAGTTCCTTGACGTATCCCTGGAGCTTTTTCAATGCGTCCGACTCGGACGCGTTCTGCGGCAGGCCGGCGCTGACGGTGATCTGGCGCTGGCGGTTCAAGCGGCTGATCGACGCCGGACTCCGCCCCTCGGTGACCTGCACCAACTGATCGAGTCCGATCGTCCCGCCGCGCGCCGACATGACCGTAAAATACTGAAGATTGTTGCGGTCGCGACGGTATTTTTCATCGGCCTGAAGAATGACGTCGTATTGTTTGTTGTTTTGACTGAACGTCGTCACGCGCTGACCCGCCTGAAACGTGTTGACCGCGGTCGCGACGTCACCGGCGCGGACACCGAGGTCCGCCGCCTTCGCGCGGTCGATCGTGACCTGGATCTCGGGCATGCCGACATCGTATGAACTGTCGGGATCGCGGAACGTCGGATCCTGCTTCATCTTCTCGACCAGCACCTCGGCATATTTCGCCAGCTGGTCCATGTCGGGACCGGAAATGTAATAGCCGATCGCCGAGCCGCCGCGTCCGAGCCCGAGACTTCCCGAGATCGAGTTCTGCGCCGAAGCGTTTATCCGGTAATCCTTCGACTGATATTTCTTCAGGATCGCACGTGTTTTGTTGATCAGCTCAGCCTGCGAGAATTCGCGTTCGTTCGTCGGCACGAGGCTGACGTTGACGTTTCCGGAATTGCTTGCACCGCCGCCGAAGAATCCGCCGGCCTGGACGAGCGTCGCGCGCACTCCCGGCAGTTGCTCGCGGATATCACGGGCGATGCGGTCGAGGATCGATTGCGTCGCCGAAAGTGACGTTCCCTGCGGTCCGCGCAATGAGATTTGGAACGACGATTCATCTTCGTCGGGCAGGAACGCCATGCCGACGAAATTGAACAGCGGATAGATCGAGATGACGACGAGCACGCAGATCAGGACGACGATCCAGCGGAACCGCAGCGAAAGTTTCAGCAGCCACGTGTACGTGCCGTCAAGATGGCGATAGAACCAGCTGTCCTTGCTCTCGTTGTGCGCCGCGGGTTCGTCCTGCTCGCCGTTCTCCGCACCGACATCGGGAGTCTTGCTCGGCTTGATCCAGCGCGCCGCGAGCATCGGCGTCAGCGTGAACGAAACGATCAGCGAAACGGCGATCGCGGCCGCGGCGGTCAGTCCGAAGCTCGACATGAAGCGTCCGACCATGCCGGTCATGAATCCGACCGGAATGAAGACCGCGAGCAGGCTGAGCGTCGTCGCGAGGACCGCGAGGCCGATCTCACGCGTTCCCTCGACGGCCGCGCGAAACGGCGGCATGCCTTTTTCCTCGACGAATCTGTAAATGTTCTCGAGCACGACGATCGCGTCGTCGATGACGATCCCGACCATCAACGTCAGCGCGAGCATCGTCATCTGGTTCAGCGAATAGCCGAGCGCGGCGATGGCGGCGAACGCGGCGATGATCGAGGTCGGAATGGCAAGCGCGGCGATGATCGTCGAGCGGATGTTCCACAGGAAGAAGAAAACGATGACGGCGGCGCAGATACCGCCGAGCACGAGGTGTTCCTCGATCGCGTGCAGGCTGTTCTCGATAAACTCTGACTGGTCGCGCGTGATCACGACCTTCATGTCCGGCGGCAGCGTCGGGATGATCTGATCCATCCGCGCCTTGACGCCGTTGATGAGCGCAATCGTGTTCGAGCCCGATTGTTTGCGGATCGCGAGATAGAGCGACTGGACGCCGTTGAGCGAGGCTGCCGAACCGGCGTCGGCGGCGCCGTCCTCGGCCCGGCCGATATCGCTGATGCGGATCGGATAACCGTTGCGCGTCGTGATGACGATATCGTTGAACTGGCTGACCTCGGTCAGTTTGCTGATCGTCCGGAGTCCCGAAGTGCGCGAACCTTCGGTGATGTTGCCGCCCGGCAGCTCGAGATTCTGGCTGCGGATTGCATTCGCGACATCGGTGATCGCGAGGTTGAACGCGCGGAGCTTGGCGGGCTCGATCATGATCTTGACCTGCCGTTGCCGGCCGCCGAAAATGATGACCTCGCCGATGCCGTCGACGGACTGGATGCGTTCCTGGATCGCCGTCTCGACAAAATCGTTGAGCGCGACCAGATCACGCGGCGCGCTGATGGCGTAGATCAGAACGGGCGACGAATCGGGATCCGACTTGCGGACGGTCGGCGGATCCGCGGTTTCGGGAAGACGTCCGACGACGGTCGAGATCTTCTGCTGGATCTCCTGAAAGGCCTGGTCCGGATCCTTGTCGAGATTGAAGTTGAGCGTCACGTTCGACGATCCGCGCGACGACGACGATGTCATCTGGTCGATGCCCGGAACCGTGTTGACGGCACCCTCGATCAGGTCCGTGACCTCGGTTTCCATCTCCGCCGGCGCCGCGCCGGAGTTCGATGTCGAGATCGAGATCGTCGGAACGTCGATCTTCGGAAACCGGTCAACGCCGATCGAAAAGAAACTGAACCCGCCGACGACGGTCAGGAACATCACGATGACCGATGCAAAAACCGGTCTGTGAACGCAAATTTCAGCTAACCACTGCATAGAAATTTGGGATTTCGGATTTCGGATTTGGGAT
>JAKOSS010000742.1 GCA_029777145.1 Acidobacteriota bacterium
ACATAGCCGCAGGCGTTGGTGTGCACCGGACATGCGTCCTGGCACTTGACCATCCGCATCCAGTAATCGGCGTCTTTTTGGTCGGCGACTTCGAATTGTAGAGAATCGTTAGTCATTTTCGATTTGCGATTTGCGATTTTCGATTTGGACTTTCGATCTGTGCCTGCTGATTCCAAAGCGGAACCCGGATGTGAATTCCTTCGATCAGCAATCGCAATTCGCAAATCGCAAATCGAAAATCGCAAATGGTCTCAGTCTTTGAACTTCCTGAACACGAAGAGGATCAACAAGATGGCGTAAATGGCGATCAGCGTGACCACGAAATACATGAAACCGTTCGCCGTGCCGGTTGCCTTATTGAACGCTTCGACCAGCTTTCCGCGCTCCGAATGGAACGTCTCGCCGTTCATGTAGACGAGAAAATACGTGATCGCTCCCAACGGAATGATGACGAAGGCCGCCTTCAGGAAGGCCGGAACGTCGGTACCTTTGCGTTCGGTCATCCAACCGTCCGCATATTCCTTGATCTCTGTGTTTTCTTTATTTTCGTCCATTTTCGCCTCCGAGTTCTTCATCCTCGAACATCCTGTATTTGATCTCTTCGCCGTTTTCTCCCCAATATCCGTCACGGTAGCTGCGAATGAAGAAATACAGCGCTCCCAACGCGACGATCAGGAAAAAGAAGTAGGCGAAATAAACGCTCGGGTATGTGTAATCCATAGTCAGTGGTCGGTGGTCGGTGGCCAGTGGTCAGCGGCGAGATCTCTCTGTCCACTGACCACTGACCACTGGCCACTATTTTTCGTAGTCATTATCCGGACGCCAGTCCTTGGCGCGGCCGAGCGTTTGAATGTACGCGACCATCGCCTTGAACTCGGTCTCGTTGTTCGCGATCCACGGGAACGGCGGCATGATCGATCCGGGAACGAGGTCCGCCGGATTGCGGAAGTGCGCGCGGTGCCATTGTTCGTTGTATTTGCCGCCGACGCGTGCCAGATCCGGACCGGTGCGTTTGGTTCCGAACATGTGCGGGCTGTCATAGACGAATTCGTCGGGCGTCGAGATCGGCGCGTCGACGCCGCGCCAACCGTAGCGTTTCGTATCGGCGAGGATCGTCCGGACCTGCTGCGTATGGCAGTACCAGCATCCTTCGCGGACATAGATCGCGCGTCCCTGAAGCTCCTGTTCGTTGAGCTGTCTCAGTTTCCCGGTCGGGCCGTTGGCCGGATCGTGATTCTCGAACGGCTTCGACCAGCTGGAATCGATCAGCGGCGGGACGACGGTCGTCAGCAATCCGCCGATGAAGAAGAGCCCGAGCGCGGCGGCGACGAAGACTGCGGCGTTGTAATCAGCTTTCTTTAACATAATTTCCTCCAATGCGAGTCCGAGTCCGAACTCAGGCGGCCACCTCCGCGGGGTTTGCTTCGACGCCGGCACCGTTCGCGCCGAGCACCGTCGCCAGCACGTTGTACGCGAAGGCCACGATCCCGCCGAACATCAGAAATCCGGAACCGAGTCGCACGGCCCAAACGGGCTTGAGCGCGACGACCGTATCAATGAACGGGATCGACGGATTGTTCCATTGCCAGCCCTGCCAGAATCCGCCGAGCCAAAGCGTCACGAAGAATCCGAGGCCGCCGATCAGGAGAAGCCAGAAGCTCCAGTTTGCAAGCGCTGTCGAGTAAAGCTCCGTCTTGAACGCCCGCGGAACCATGTAGTAGGTTCCGGCGATCGCAAAGAACGAGAAAGCTCCGAGCACCGCCATGTGGGCGTGTCCCGGGATCCAGTCGGTCTTCGAAACGATCGCGTTGACGACGTGCAGGCTGTGCATCGGTCCCTGGAAACAGGTGAGCAGGTAGAAGACGACGCCGGACATCAGGAACTTGAGCGAAACGTTGTCGCGCAGCTGGTGCCATTGTCCCTTCATCGTCGCGAAGAAGTTGTAAACCGCGGCCCAGACCGGAATGAGGAGCATGATCGAGAAGACGATCGTGATCGTCTGCAGCCATTGTGAGATCGGTCCGTGGAGCATGTGGTGCGCGCCCGTCCAGACATACACGAAGGCGAGCGACCAAAAGCCGATCATCGAGAGTTTGTGACTGTAGAGCGGAGTGTTCGAGGCCTTCGGAATGAAGTAATAGGCGATCGCGAGCCCTACCGGAGTGAAGATCAGGCCGACCGCGTTGTGGACGTACATCCAGTTGAGGTTCGCCTGATTGACGCCGGTCGTGAACAGAGTCGCGAAGTTTCCGGTCAGGTAAACGAAGGCCGTCCAGAGGATCGTTCCCATCGCGTACCAGAGCGTGACGTACATTGCCTGGTACTTGCGGTTGGCGATCGTCATGAAGATGTTCGCTCCGAACATGATCCACGCGACGACGACGCCGACGTCGAGCACGAACGGCAACTCGGCGTATTCCCAACCCTGGTTCCAGCCCATCAGGAAACTCACGACCGCACCGAGAATGATGACGTTCCACAGCGCGCCGGTCACGAGCCCGAGTTTCTCGCTCCAGAGTTTGACTCCGCACAGGCGCGGCACGACGTAATACATGAGCGCCATGTCGCAGGCCAGCAGCCAGCCGAACAGCATGCCGTTGACGTGCAACGGCCGGAGCCTTCCGTAGGTCAGTTGCGGGATCGTTCCGAGGAACGACGGCATGACGAACTTGGCGGCGATGAGCAGCGCGATAATTCCGACGATAAAAAAGTACGTGACCGAACTGAGCAGGAACAACTTTGCGGTCTTGTCCTCGTGGATCATCTCCGTGCTTTTTGCAGATTCCGATACCGGAATCTCAGCCGCGTCGAGAATTGCTTCTTCTTTTTGCATAAGATCTCTCTCTCCATTTCGGAATTGGGATGTCGGATTTCGGATTTGTTGGGATTCTTGGATCGGGTTCAAACTGATTCCAATCCGCAATCCCAAATCCCCAATCCCAAATGTCAATGTCCTCTAATAAGCAGGGTCATCGCCCCAGCGTCCTTCTTGCCTTGATTCAGGCTGCGAATATAGTTGACGAGGTCGCCGACGTCCTCGGTCGTCAGGCCGTAGTCGATCCACGGCGGCATCGCGGTTCCTTGAACGCCGTACATGATCGACTCGAAGAACCGGCGGTCGTTCGTTTGCGTCACGAATGCGGTGTTCAGCAGATTGCGCGGCCGCGGCAGGATGTCGAGCGAGTTCGGTCCTTTGCCGTCGGCCTTGCGACCGTGGCAGCCGGTACAGCGCTGCAGGAAAATTCCCTCGCCGCGCGCGATCGAGTCGGGCGAGTAGGCGACCGGATTCTGATCCGGAACCTTGCGTGGTTTGATCTCCGTCCGCGCTTCCTTCGTGAAGTTCTGATTGATGTAGCCCAAGACTCCCTTGATCTGTTCGTCGTTGAGGACCTTGCCCCACGCCGGCATCGAGGTTCCGCCGACGCCGTTCTTGATCGAGTTGATCAGCCGGTCCTCGGGCTTGCTGTTCATGAATCCCGCGTTCGTGAAGTCGCGCGGATACGGATCGAGATAGATCGCGATCATCCCGTGCCCGTCGCCCTTGTCGCCGTGACAGCGCATGCAGAGGTTCGAGTAGATCTCCTGCGGGCTGTTGAATGCCGGTGGCTTGTTGAACGTTCCGAGATAGGCCGCCATCGAT
>JAKOSS010000743.1 GCA_029777145.1 Acidobacteriota bacterium
ATCCCAAATCCCCAATCCCAAATGTCAATGTCCTCTAATAAGCAGGGTCATCGCCCCAGCGTCCTTCTTGCCTTGATTCAGGCTGCGAATATAGTTGACGAGGTCGCCGACGTCCTCGGTCGTCAGGCCGTAGTCGATCCACGGCGGCATCGCGGTTCCCTGTACGCCGTACATGATCGACTCGAAGAACCGGCGGTCGTTCGTTTGCGTCACGAATGCGGTGTTCAGCAGATTGCGCGGCCGCGGCAGGATGTCGAGCGAATTCGGTCCTTTGCCGTCGGCCTTGCGACCGTGGCAGCCGGTACATCGCTGCAGGAAAATGCCCTCGCCGCGCGCGATCGAGTCGGGCGAGTAGGCGACCGGATTCTGATCCGGAACCTTGCGTGGTTTGATCTCCGTCCGCGCTTCCTTCGTGAAGTTCTGATTGATGTAGCCCAAGACCCCCTTGATCTGTTCGTCGTTGAGGACCTTGCCCCACGCCGGCATCGAGGTTCCGCCGACGCCGTTCTTGACCGAGTTGATCAGCCGGTCCTCGGGCTTGCTGTTCATGAATCCAGCGTTCGTGAAGTCGCGCGGATACGGATCGAGATAGATTGCGATCATCCCGTGCCCGTCGCCCTTGTCGCCGTGACAGCGCATGCAGAGGTTCGAGTAGATCTCCTGCGGGCTGTTGAATGCCGGTGGCTTGTTGAACGTTCCGAGATAGGCCGCCATCGATTTGAAATCGCCGTCGCCGAAAGTGAACGTCGGCATGATCGAATCGGGGACCAGCGACCGCGGATCCTTGAAGTGGGCGATGATCCAGTCGTTGTCCTTGATCAAACCTTCGTACGAGAGATCCGGTGCGATCCCGCCGTCGGTCTCGCCGATCTTGTGGCAGGCGGCGCAGGCGCGTTGCTGGACGAGCTGTTCGCCGACCTTTGCATCGGCCACGACGGGTGTTGTCGCGCCCGGTTGGTTCGACTCGGAGGCGGTTGTCGGCGATTTCGTCAGCGTCGCGCGATAGCGGTCGAGCTGCGTTTCCGCGTAATTGAATCCGCGCCGGCTCTTGAGGAAGATCGTCAGCGCCTTGACCTCGTCGTCGTTGAGATTGAACTTCGGCATGAACGAGGTGGCGCTGTTCGCACGCGGTTCGACGATCGACTCGTGGAGATAGTTCAGGTTCCACTTCTTGCCGACGTCCGAAAGATCCGGCCCGAGCGTTCCGTTAGAGATTCCTTCGATCCGGTGACAGCCGTAGCAGTTCTTCTGGACGAAGAGTTCACGGCCCTTGTTGACGAGCGGCGTCGATTTGAAATCTTTGTCGGTGTGGCACTGCGCGCAGTTCGCCTGCATGTACTCTTTGCCTTTCAGCTTCTCTTTGAATTCCGGCCGCCAGTTTTCCTGCACGACGTAGCCGAGCATCGGTTCGGTCCAGAATTCGTCCTCGCCGTGTGCGTAGAATTCCTGCAATCCGCGTCCCTGGCCGTCGTGACAGACGGTGCAGCCGATATCCGCGAACTTGTGGCGACGTTCCCATTTGCCGTTGATCTCGCGGTCGCCGAGTTCGGCCGTGTAAGGATGGGCCTTGTACGGCTGGTTGTTGTCCTTGAAGCGCGGGTCGTCGATGCCGATATGGCAGGTCGTGCAGCGGTCGACGCGCGTGTTGCCGAACTGCGTCACGATGATCTGTTCGATCTTCGGGCTGCGCGATGCCAGCGCGTCGCGCTCCTGATCGTTCTTGGCCAACGTCCGTGCCTGGTCGAAATAGGAATTTTGGTAGGTCTCCCACTTGTGGAAGAACTGCTGGTAAAAGACGAACCCGTGCACCCCGAGGATCGCCAAACTTGCAATTGCCAGTGATAATCGCATTTTCATATCGTCAATTCCTTTGCGCCTAGAACGGCGACACAAACTCCCAGTTCTGACCACGGAAGAATGTTCCGATGATGATCAGCACGATGTTCACGACGACGAACGTCAGGAACAGCGTATTCGCCAGCAGGCGTTCCTTCGCGAACCATTTGCCGACGCCCTTCTGGCCGCGGTCAAAGTACGGTACGAGCAGCAGAATGAGGACCTCGATCGCCGGAATGCCGACGCCGCCCCAGAATGCCGAGTAGCTGACCATTTCCTGGAGTCCGAGGAAGTACCAGGGCGCCTTTGCCGGATTCGGCGGATGCAGAACGTTGACGGCCTCTTCGAGCGGCGCGTTGAAGAACGCGGAAACGAGAAGCACGCCGAGCACCGTGATGATGAACACGAACAATTCCGCGAGCAGCAGGTTCGGATAGCTGAAGACCGAGTTGTCGGGCACGTTCCCGACCTTGGCGAACGGCCCGCGGACCAATCCCTGAATGCCGTAATTCTTCTTCTCGATCACGTTTATCGAGCCGGCCGCGGCCGCCATCGCCATCGCCGGAGCGGGCGTCGCGACGACCGTTTCGACCGCGACCGGTTCAACGACGTCGGCGTCTTCGGGCCGCGAGAGTCCGCCGTCCTTGCGGATGCGCCAGAAGTGGA
>JAKOSS010000076.1 GCA_029777145.1 Acidobacteriota bacterium
GAATCAAAGAATCCTCAAGCTCAACGGCGAGGACTTCAGAATCTAAAACCAACAGATCGAGCACCCAGTATTCCCACATTTCGTCGTCAGTTTCCAAAATTCGCCTGAGATGCGGCACCAACGGTGTTCCTACCGACCGCAGACAGGGCGCCAAAATTTGAGCCACGGGCCAGTTAAAGTCCTGCAACCACTCAAGCAGCTCGAACAGAATTGGGCCGATTGTCGGGAAGCCGGCCGCCGCAGCTCTTTCGGCCGTGCCGACGTCCATCTTGGCCCTGGGTATCAGGGACTTCAGATCAGCGTTTATGATTTCGTTCGCCCCCATTTAACCCAACACCAAACGGCTCAGGCATTCGGTGAACAGCGCCGAATCGTTCAATCCTTCCATCACTTCGTACCGTTCGACGCCCTTCTCAAGCGCGAGACGCGAATATTCATGGCCGAGCTCAAACAATGTCTCGAGATGGTCCGAAACGAACGCGATCGGGATAACGAGCATGTGTTTCACGCCATTTCCCGCGAGTTCCTCGATAACGGCCGGGGTCGACGGTGTCAGCCACTTTTGCGGCCCGACCTTCGACTGAAAGCACAATGTATGTTCATTCGGCCAACCGCCGCGGTTCTTGACCGCCGTTACCGTTTCGCAGATCTGGCCCGAATACGGATCGCCCTCGCGAACGAGTTTCATCGGCGTCCCATGTGCCGAAAAAAGAAGGTGGACATCGTCGCGCGCCTCATCCGGAAATCGCTCGAAGCACTCGTTGATCCGTGCGATCACCGAATCGAGATACGGTTCGAAGGCGAAGTACTCCTGAACCCTGGTGGTTGGAACATCCGTCAGCTTTGAATTCGCAACCAAACGATCCCATTCTTTGAAACTCGAGCCCGTCGTCGCTTTCGAGAACTGCGGATAAAGCGGCAAAAGTACGATCTCGTCCGCGCCGTCGCGCTCGATCGCGCCAACAACGTCTTCAGTGAACGGTTTCCAGTAGCGCATCGCGACGTAGACTTTTGCATCGACGTCCTGCGCGCGCAGCGTCTGTTCAAGGATCTCCGCCTGTCGGTTCGTCAACTCGACGATCGGCGATTTTCCGCCGATCTTGTCGTATTGTTTCTGGATCGACGGCGCGCGTTTTGACGAGATCAACTTCGCGAGCCGCTTGCGGAACAAGAAACTTAGCGGAAAATTGATGATCTCGGGGTCATTGAACAGGTTGAACAAAAAAGGCTCGACCGCGTCGAGCGAATCAGGACCACCAAGATTTAGAAGGACAACTGCGACTTTCATTTGCGATTTTCGATTTGCAAATTGCGATTGCCGGGTTGAATTAACTTGTGGTTTGCAACTGAACTCGAGGTTTTTACCAATCGCAAATCGCAAATCGCAAATCGCAAATCCCTAGACCGTTTTCGAAAACACCGGTTTTTCGCGCATCATTTTTTCGAGGTACGCGTCGAAGCACATCGCGATGTTTCGGATGACGAGAATTCCCGATCCCGCCACTTTTATCTTTTCCTTGTCGACCGTCAGCAATCCGTCCTCGACAAACACTCCGAGTTTCGGGATGTCGGCGGCGAAATACTCGTCGAAACGTATTCCGAATCGGTCCTCGATCGCGCGTTTGTCGATTTCGAGATTGCACATCAGCTGCATGATCGTTTCCTTGCGAACGTGATCGTCGGCAGTCATTCGATACCCAACGTGCGTCGCCGGACGCCCCGTGTCGATGCGCTTGTAATAATCGCGAAGGTGCTTGATGTTCTGCGCGTAAATGTTCTCGAACTGCGAGATCGCGGACAGCCCGAACGCGTAAACGTCACAGCCGGCTTTCGTCGAATAGCCCTGAAAATTTCGATACAGAGTGCCGTTCTTCTGGGCGACGGCGAGTTCGTCCGTCGGTTTCGCGAAGTGATCCATGCCGATGTACTCGTAGCCGCGGTCCATCAGCGTTTCGATCGTCATCTTGAGGATCTGCAGCCGCTCGTCGGCGCTCGGAAGGTCCTCGGCCTTGATCATCACCTGGTGTTTTTTCAGCCACGGGACGTGCGCGTAGTTGAAAACGGCGATGCGGTCGGGCGAAAGATCGGCGACCTTTTCGACGGTTTCGCGGAAGGTCGCGAGCGTCTGGTGCGGCAAACCATAAATCAGATCGAGATTGATCGACTGATAACCGAGTTCCCGCGCCCATTCGATCGTCTGCGTCGTCAGTTCTTCCGACTGAACGCGATTGACCGCTTCCTGAACCTTGAGATTGAAATCCTGAACGCCGAAACTCGTGCGATTGAAACCGACGTCGCGCAATGCCTGCAGATGGTCCTTCGTCAGCCCGCGCGGATCGATCTCGACGCTCGCCTCGATGTCGTCTGAAAAACTGAAGCGGTCCATGATGTAATTGCCGATGTCGCGGATCTCGTGCGGCTCGAGATACGTCGGCGTTCCGCCGCCCCAGTGCATCTGCTCGACCGAACGCGCGTCCGACATCAGCGGAACGATGAGGTCAATCTCCTTCTTGAGATACCGGTTGTATTCGGCGATATGTTCGCGCTTCTGCGTGACCATCATGTTGCAGCCGCAGAAGTAGCAGAGCGTGTCGCAATACGGAAAGTGGAAATAAAGCGAAAGATCGGCCGCACTATGATCCTGGTTCGTCACGACGATCTCGGCCTCGAAATCCTCCGCGGTAAAGCCGTCCGAGAAGACCGGCGCTGTCGGATAGGAAGTGTAACGCGGTCCGGGCTGATTGAACTTTTTCAGGATCTCGACGTCCAAATGCTTGATACTACTCATTTTGTTACCTCGCGCTCAGTTCCTTCACGCACTCGACGAAATACTTGACGTTCTCGACCGGCGTCTTCGGCAAAATACCGTGGCCGAGATTGAAGACGTGCCCCGCGCCTTCGCCGTAGCTCTTCAGCACGCGTGCGGTCTCGAGTTTGATCTTCTCCTTCGGCGCGAAAAGAACGGTCGGGTCCATGTTCCCTTGGAGCCCCTTCGAATCGCCGATCTCGCGTCGGACATCGCCGATCTCCCGGATCCAATCGACACCGAGAACATCGCATTTGACCTCTGCCAGTCCTTTATATGAACTGACTCCTTTCGCGAAAACGATCACCGGCGCGCCGTTTGTTTCAAGATTATCGCAGATGTAGCGGATGTATTTGAGCGAAAATTCCTCGAAATCCGCCGGCGAGAGTATTCCGGCCCAGGTGTCGAAGATCTGGACGGCGTCACATCCGGCGCGAATCTTGGCGTTGAGATATTCGACGACTGTCTCGGCGAGCATCCGCAGCAACCGGTGCGCGAGTTCGGGATGCTGATAAACGAAGGTTTTGACGATGTCGAAATTCTTCGATCCCTTGCCTTCGATCATGTACGTCGCCAGCGTCCACGGAGAACCCGAAAATCCGATCAGCGGAACGCGCCCGGCGAGCCGTTCTTTCGTCACCTTGACGGCTTCGAGTACGTAGTTGAGCCGGTCGACGACCCCGTCCGTTTCGAGCGCGTCGATCGCGTTCGCATCGCGGACCGGCGAATCGAAAACGGGACCTTTCGACTCGATCAGTTCGAGATGCATCCCCATCGCTTCCGGAATGACGAGAATGTCCGAGAACAGTATCGCGGCGTCGGTGCCGATGATGTCGATCGGCTGGACCGTAACCTCGGCGGCGAGTTCCGGCGTTTTACAGGTTGTCAGGAAGTCGTATTTTTCGCGGACGGCGCGATATTCAGGCAGGTAGCGACCGGCCTGACGCATGATCCACAACGGTGTGCGTTCGGTAGCTTGACGCTTGCAGGCTCTGATGAACAGTGATTCGTCTTTCAATTTCCTTCCCTCTTGATCAATTCTTTTGCGAATTCGACGCCGGATGCATTCGGTGATACGAATTCAACGTCGATTCCGTTTCCGGCCAGCGCTGCCGCGGTCGTTTTGCCGATCGCCGCGATCTTCGATCGATTCAGACTTTCCAGGCCTTTCTGATCGACGAAACTCGAGACCGCGCTCGGACTGAAAAAACAGATCCAGTCGAAATCGCGACCGGCGATCCCGTCCGGAAGCTCGACGCGCTTGGTCCGGTAAACAATTATCTCATCAACCGTCGCGGCGATCGCGCGAAGCCCGTCCGGAATCACCCTCAGTGATTCCTCGCCGCGGACAAAAGCGAACCGCTTCCCCTCGAGTTCCTTCCTCGGGATCGCTTCCAGCATTTCCGCCGCGCGGTTCGCCGATCGGTCGAATCGCAGATCGAATCCGCGATCCTTCAAAATTTCAAAGCTCTTTTGACCGAGCACGTAAACGGCGCCCCGGAAAGCCTCTGTTCCCGCGAAGATCTCCGCCGCCTTCCGGCTCGTGATGAAAACGCCGTCGATCTCGTCTCCGATCTCGATCGCTTCTACGATTGCGACGGTTTTGATCGCCACCGCGTTCACGACCGTAAATCCGTTTTCTTCAAGGATCCGGCTGAATTCGTCGTAATCCCTGACGACCAGCACCGATGCCATCACATCACCTCGCCTGCAGATCCGGCTGCGGCGTCGCGCGCGCGACCGAGGATGTCGGCCGCGCCGTTCGCAAAGCACCGGTCGGCCAATTCGGTACCGAGACGCGCGGCGTCCGTCGCGTCGCCTTCGATCGAATCGCGGATCGCCCGCGTGCCGTCCGTCATCCCGACAAATCCTTCGAGCAACAAATGTCCGTCAAAAATAGTTGCGTGCGACCCGATCGGAACCTGGCATCCGCCTTCGAGCCTTCGCAGGAACGCCCTTTCGGCGGTGATGCACGACTCCGTGTCGGAATCGTTTATCGCCCGCAGCATCGTCGCGATCTCGTCGTCTCCGTCTCGAATCTCGACCGCCATCGCGCCTTGGCCAACGGCCGGCAGCAAAATGGCAGTTGGCACGACCTGGCTGATGTGCGGGTCGAGTCCGAGCCGGTGAACGCCTGCGTAGGCGAGTATCATCGCGTCGAGATCCGACGCGAGAAACTTGTTGATGCGTGTCGGGACGTTGCCGCGGATCTCCACGATCTCAAGGTCCGGGCGGTAATTGAGCAACTGGCTCCGACGGCGGAGACTTCCGGTCGCGACGCGCGCGCCGAGCGGAAGTTCGTCGATCGACGCGGCAGTTTTCGAGATCAGCACGTCGTTCGGTGTTTCACGCGAACTCACGGATCCGATCCGCAGTCCTTCGGGTTGCACTGTCGGAAGATCTTTCAGACTGTGCACCGCAAGATCGATCTCGCCCGACAGAAGGGCCGTCTCGATCTCCTTCGTGAACAAGCCCTTGTCGCCGATCTTCGAAAGCGCGGTATCGAGCACCGCGTCGCCTTTTGTCGTGATAATGCGAACTTCGAATTCTGAATCAGGGAAACGCTCTTCGAGCGAGGATCTTGTCGATCCCGTCTGCCACAACGCCAGTTCACTGCCCCTTGATCCGATGATGATTTTACGCCGCAACTTTGAACCTCGCTCGATCTTCTGACGACTTCATCGCCGCCAGTTCGTTGACGACATCGATGTGACTAGCGAAATCGGTCCCGCCCTGCATCGCGACCTTGTGAAGGTACGGAAGATTGCGGAGCATGAGTTCCTTGACGGCAACTATCTCCCGCTGCGTTTCGGGATCCGGCTTCGCGCCGTGCTTCATCGTCGACGGAAGCAGCGGCAGCGAGTAGTACCAGACCACGAAATCCGACATTTCATGCATGATCAGCTTGTTTGCCTGCGGAATGTCGTCCATGCGGCGTTGATGGTTGCGATCAACGATCGCGGTCAATTCATCGATGTTCTTCAGCTCGACATTGTCGCATTCGTCGGCGTCCGGAGCAATGTCTCGCGGAACGGCGATGTCGATCGCCAGGATCGGCTTCGCGCGCCCTTCGAAATCCCGTTTCGACAAAATCGGCTCGATCGAGCTCGTCGAACTGACAAGCAGGTCGGCATCGTTCAAAAATTGGCCGATCTCTTCAAAGTCGACGACCGTCGAGTTGAACGGCGTCGCCTCATGAAGCTCTTCTACCAGAGACTCGGCACGTGCCCGCGTGCGATTCGCAAAGATGATCCGTCCGACCTTTTTCTTGATGACGGCTTCGGCCGTGAGTCGGGCCATGTTTCCGGCGCCGATGATCATCACGGTCTTTTCGGTCAGGCTTCCGAGGTTGGCTACCGCAACTTCGACCGCCGCCGTGCTGATCGAAACCGCGCCGCGGTGAAGGTTCGTTTCGGTATGAACCTGCTTCCCGACCTTGAAGCTTTTTTGAAACATCTGGTTCAGGATCTTCCCGGTCGAACCGTACTGTTCGGCGACGTGAAATGAATCCTTAACCTGTCCGAGAATCTGCATGTCGCCGACGATCTTCGAATCGAGGCTCGTCGCGACCCGGAACAATTGCAGGCACGCCGAACACGAGATCATGCCGAAAAAATCTTCCCGGCGGATGATCCCGCGGACATTCTTGAAATCGATGATCAGATCCTTGTAGAAATCCAAACCAAGATCGGTCCGTGTCGAGACACCGTAGACTTCGATCCGGTTGCAGGTCGAAATCACGACCGCTTCGTCGAGCGTCTCACGCAGCTTTGCGAGCAGTGCGGGAATTTCCCCATCTTGCAGGTACAAGCGTTCGCGAATTTCCACAGGTGTCGTATTGTGATTGATGCCAATGGCAAACAGGATCGATGGGTTGATTGCAGTATCCACGATTTTTACCCCGAAAACGCCCTGTAAAATCTGTTCGGGCGTCTTCCCCTTACACGAAAGTCAAATAATATCAGGCTCGGAACCATAACCGCTTTCCGATGGATATTAAGTCGGCTTCTAACTGACATTAGATACACTTCGCCCTCAAAAAGTTCTGTCGGGCGGGATCGGGATTGATTTCGGGGTTTGCAATCGAAGGGAAATTAATGAATGAAAGCCAATAGCAACCTTGGTCTTAAGAAATAACTTGCAAACTCAACAATCTCGGAATCCTTTCTCCGTATCTCAACGCGTTAAAAAGAACCGCCCGGTATCACTGCAAATCGTATTCCACGGCAGTTCGGGCCCAAAATAAAACTCCAACGAAGATAATTCAAAAATTCCGCGAAATTGGTTTTCAGTTTATCATGTTTGCATGCTCGACATCGAAAACTACGTTGACGGCAGACTGTCGGAGTCCGTTTCCGGAAAGTATCTCGACAACTTCGATCCGTCGCGGGCCGCGGTCTATTCGAGGATCCCCGATTCGGACGAACGCGACGTCGCGCAGGCCGTCGAAGCAGCGCGCCGGGCGTTTCCCGCGTGGGCGGCGCTCGCGTCCGAGGACCGATTCGAGCAATTGATGCGGATCGTGCGACTGATCGAACGCGACCTCGACGATCTCGCGCTCGCGGAAAGCATCGATAACGGCAAACCGGTCAGCCTTGCGAAACGGGTCGACATCCCGCGCGCGGCCGCGAATTTCAGATTTTACGCGACGGCGCAGATGCATCTCGCCAACGAATCGCACGAGACGTCGGGCCGCGCGATCAACTACACGCTCCGGCAGCCGATCGGCGTCGTCGGGTGCATTTCGCCGTGGAACCTGCCGCTTTATCTTTTCACCTGGAAGATCGCTCCGGCGCTCGCCGCCGGTTGCACCGTCGTCGCAAAGCCGTCCGAAGTGACGCCGATGACGGCCTACTTGCTGTCGAAGATCTGCATCGAGGCGGGACTTCCGCCGGGCGTCCTGAATATCGTTCACGGAACCGGCGTGAATACCGGCAGCGCGATCGTCTCGCACCCGGACGTGAAAGCGATCTCGTTTACCGGCGGGACGGCGACCGGCGAGTGGATCGCACGCGAGGCGGCACCGAGATTCAAAAAACTTTCGCTTGAACTGGGCGGCAAGAATCCGAACGTGATCTTTGCCGATTGCGATTATGAATCGATGCTCGAGACGACACTTCTTTCGTCGTTCTCGAATCAGGGCGAGATCTGCCTTTGCGGATCGCGAATCTTCGTCGAACGGCCGCTCTACGAACGTTTCCGGACTGATTTCGTCGAGCGTGTCCGACGCCTGAAAGTCGGCGATCCGCGCGCGGAGGACACCGATCTGGGCGCGATCGTCTCCGAACAGCACTTCAAGAAGATCCTCTCGTACGTCGATCTGGCGCGGGCCGAAGGCGGAACGGTACTGACCGGCGGACGGCCGGTCGGGGTCAACGGTCTCGGCGGCTGGTTCATCGAACCGACAGTCATCGAAGGTTTGCCGCACGACTGCCGGACGAACCAGGAGGAGATCTTCGGGCCGGTCGTCACGATCCAGCCTTTCGATACGGAAGACGAAGTGCTCGGATATGCGAACTCCGTCCGGTACGGACTGGCATCGACGGTTTGGACACAGAATCTGACGCGCGCGCACCGCGTCGCAGCGAAGATCGAGGCGGGAATCGTCTGGATCAACTGCTGGCTCCTGCGCGATCTTCGGACGCCGTTCGGCGGCGTCAAGGACTCGGGAATGGGCCGCGAAGGCGGCTTCGAGGCGATCAGGTTCTTTACCGAGGAAAAGAATGTCTGCATCAAGATATGAGCAGTGAGCAGTTAGCCGTTTAGCGTCGCGCTACCGCGCGGCGGATTATTGTGAGCCGTGAGTGCTATGTGTCCTCGATGACTATGTGGTCAAAAAGTGGCAACACATAGGCACATAGGTTACATAGCGATACGATTCACCGACCACCGAAAACTGACCACTGACCACTGACCACTGACCACCGGCCACTGACAACTGACAACTGAATTATGGATACACAACCAATTAGAATCGAGACCGGAGAGGAAGTCGCCTTCGAACTGATGAAGTTCATCGCGGAGAAGGAGAATCGCGAGCTTTCGCAGGACGAGGTCCGGGATTACTATCTTGACCTTTTCGTCGAATGCGCCGCGGCCGTTTACGACGGCGACCGGTCTTCGGAAGACTAATGTTATGAAACGTAGGAGTTTCGTGAAGCGCACGGTTGCGGGAGCAGCCGCCGCGTTTGCCGGTTTTATGTCAGACGCAGACGCCGCGCCCGTTAAGAAGGAAACCGACCGCGAGTACTGGACTCGATTGCTCGGCAGGATCTCGGATCCGATCCTCGTGAACATGAGCCGCGGCGAGCTGCGGCAAAAGATGCGCGTCGATTACGCGCCGACTTACGACAAGCGCGACCGGCGTGTCGCGTATCTCGAAGCGTTCGGACGCCTCGTCTCCGGACTCGCCGAAGTCGTCAAATTCGGCGATGATCCGACCACGGTGCGGTGGCGCGAGCAGATCCGTGCGAGCATCGCACACGGCTTCGATCCGAAAAGTCCTGATTATCTTTTCTTCGGAAATGAAAAGGAGCGCCAACCGCTTGTCGATGCGGCGTTTCTCGCGAGCGGATTGTTGTCTGCCCCGGAAGTGCTGTGGGAACCGCTTAGCGGCGAGGTCAAAGAGAACGTCATCCGCGAATTCACGACGATCCGCCGGATCCTGCCGTTCAACAACAACTGGATCCTGTTCGCGGCGATGATCGAGTCGTTCCTGCTCTCGATCGGCGAGAAGATTGACGAGAAGCGGATCGATCATGCGATCGACACGATCAACGGTTGGTATGTCGGCGACGGCTGGTACAAGGACGGTCAGAATTTCGCGTTCGATCATTACAACGGCTACGTCATCCAGCCGATGCTTTGCCAGGTACTAAAGGTGAACGCCGAGAAGGGGCGTCGCGACCAAGCGCTTTTCGAAACGGCATACAAACGAATGCGCCGCTACGGATCGTTCCAGGAGCGCTATATTTCGCCCGAGGGAACGTATCCGGTTGTCGGACGTTCGTCGACATATCGCGTCGGACTTTTTTGGCCGCTCGCAAAACTCGCTTACGACGGAAGTTTGCCGGACGGGATTTCGCCGGCGCAGATCCGTTGCGGGCTGACGGCGGTGTTTAAGCGCGTCTTTGTCGATTCGACATTCACGAAGGAAGGCTGGCTGACGCTCGGCCTCGTCGGCGACAAACAACGCGACCTTGCGGATTCGTACTCGAACACCGGCAGCATGTACATGGTCTCGATGGCATTCTTGCCGCTTGGTCTTCCCGCGTCGCACGAATTCTGGTCGGGGCCGTTCACCGAATGGACGCAACTCAAAGCCTGGAGCGGCAAGCCGTTCCCGCGCGATTATCACGTCGATTACTGATCAATGAGCGAAGAGATCATAAATTCAACGAAGGCGCCCGAACCGGTCGGGCTGTATCCGCATGCCCGGCGCGTCGGCGATCTTTTGTTTCTGTCGGGAGTCGGGCCCCGCGAAAGAGGTTCGAAAAAGATCCCCGGAGTCGAACTCGGTGAAGACGGCAACATCGTTTCGTATGACATCGAGGTCCAGTGCCGATCGGTTTTCCAGAATGTCCGGTACATTCTCGAAGAAGCAGGTTCGTCGTGGGAGAAGATCGTCGACGTGACCGTTTTTCTGACGAATATGAAGGCTGATTTTCCGACGTACAATCGAATCTACGCTGAGTATTTCAAGGATAATTTGCCGTGCCGGACGACCGTCGAGATCAGTTCGCTTCCGACGCCGATCGCGATCGAATTGAAGGTAATCGCCACCCTATGATTTCAAAAATTCAAGATTCAAGATTCAAGAAATTTTGAATTTCGATTCTCTTGAATTTTGACTTTCGAATCTTGAATTTTGAATTTGGTTATGTCGGAAATCAATTTTCATCCCGCGTCTCCGATCCTGCGCGTCAGTAATCTTGATGCGAGTCTCAAATACTACACCGAGCGTCTGGAGTTCAAGATCGATTGGAACCACGAAGGCTATTTCGCATCCGTATCGAGAGGCCACGCGAATCTGATGCTGAGTGAGAACGATCAAAGCGCCTTCGGGACTTGGGTCTACATCGGCGTGGGTGACGTTCGGCGACTGCACACGGAGTTTGAAAACGCCGGCGCGATCATCAAGCTGCCGCCGCGCAACTTTCCCTGGGGAATGGAGATCCATGTCGCGGACCCTGACGGAAACGTGATCCGATTCGGTTCGGAACAAGATGATTCGATTGAATTCGACGAGTGGGTGATGTGGTACGAATGGGGTCGTGAGTCGTGAGTCGTGAGTCGAGGGTAGTGTCAAGTATTTTGTGTAAATGACCGTTTCTCCGTTTCATTGAAATCGTCTGTGGGAACCGCGGTTCCCACAGCGCCGTTCGTCATCCCAACGGCATTCTGTCCCCGTAGACGATCGCGAAGCGGTTCATCGCCGCCTTCC
>JAKOSS010000744.1 GCA_029777145.1 Acidobacteriota bacterium
CAGCAGCGACGCCGCAACGATCAAAAGCAATTTTTTCATTAATTCACTCCGCAGGTGTTTGTTGGCGCGCTGGCATTCAGTTCCCGCGAAAGAGCTTTCGAATGCGTCTTTTCGCGCATTTCGCGTATTTCGCGGTCGGGACCGTCCTTGCTGCGCCATCCGACTTGAATCTTAACATTTCACGGCTTCCTGAGGAGAACCTCGCGGCGAACGTACTTGCCCGGATCACCCGTGAACGGAATGCGGAGCAGCCAGTTCCGACCTTCGCCGCGATAGGTTCTGACGCCGTCGGATTCGGGGAATTGGACGGGTGAAACGAGTCCGAAATCGTAGTTCAGGCCGGCGCGGCCTTCGAGCACGAGAAAAAGTCCGTCCTTCCGCGCTTCCGATCTGATTATTCGGAGCCCGGTGCTTTCCGCGCCCGCGTCGAGATTCGCCGGCGACAGAAAAACGTCGGTTCCGCCTTCGTACTCAAACTTGAATTCGCGGATCCCGGGTTCGAACTTCGACGCTACCTCGACGAACTGGCGGTCGCCCCGACGGACCGATCTGAACGGCAGAGTCTTTCCTTCCAAAGTGACGTTCTTGATCACCGTGTCGAGCGGAAACGCCGGAGCGAGCTCGATCGTCGCCGGGCCCTTCGCGTCGCGGCGCGAAACGAAAACCGAATAGACGCCGTACTTGCGCGCGACTACGAAGTCGTAATTGCCGTCGCCGCTCCGGACATTCCATGCGCCGGCGTCGTTCCAGTCAGCCGGAAGCTGCGGAGCGAAACGGACGCGTTTGCCGCCGTCGGCAACGTCGATCCCGAAAAGCCCGCGCATCACCGGCGTGACGACCATCGCCCCGGACCAGACCTGATGGTGCGACGAACGACCGAACGGCGCGTTGAAATCGCCCGAAAGAAGCTCCGTGACGTACCCGAGCGCGTTCGTGTACGTCAGCAGCGAATTGGCCATCAACGCCTGATAGCCGACGCCCGGGCGACCGTAATTGTAGGCGGCGACCGACTGCCAGCCGGTAAACAGCGGCCAGACCGAGCCTGCATGATACGAGAGCGGATCGTAGAGTTTGGAATCGTCGGTGAGGATTCGCGCGCCCCAGTCGGTCGCGATCTTCGCGCTTCCGAGGTGATCGATCTGCTTCTGCGCGCGGTCGTCGTCGCGCATCGCTTTCCACCACATCGGCACGGCCGGGAGCACGGTGTCTTCGTCGTAGATCTTAGCCGTCATCAACTCGTCGAGGCGCTTCTGGCGACGGTCGCGGTTCGGTCCGGGCTCAGCCTTGACCGGTTCCGTTCTCGGGATCTGCGTTCCGAACGCGTAGAATCCGCGATCCGAAAGCCAGTAGGTCTTTTCCATCGCCTCGCGCGTTCGCTCGGCATTTCCTTTGGCACGCTTTGCGAGGTTCTTGTCGCCGATCGTTTCGGCCATCGACGCGATCGCTTCCGACGCCTTGATCCAAAGTCCCTGGAGATAAATCTCTTCGTGCGACGGGTAGAGCGAATCACCCTCGACCCAGCCATGGCCGAACTTCGTGTTCTCGATCAATCCGTTGTTGTCGGTGTCGGTCGCTTCTTCGTAAAGATACGCCTTGAGGATCGAATCCCAGCTCGCCTTCAGATACTCAGCGTCGCCCGAAGCATCGAAAAAATCCTCCTGGGCGATGACATAAAGCGGTGTTGCGTCGGTCGAATTCCAGGCGTACGGATAGGCGTTCCACCAGTCGGTCTGAGTCGCCGCCTGCGAGATCTCATGCGGGATCTTCCCGTCGGCGCGCTGGTATTTTTTCAGAAATTCAAACGCTTGTTTGGTCGTCGCAAGATCGCCGTAAGAATTGATCGCGAACGACGTCCAAAGCGCGTCGCGCCCGAAATACCAGGCGAACCCGGGACGTTCCGATTCGCCCGACGTCCGGAAACCTGCGACGAGCCCGGTGCCGAGGAACGGGCTTGTGACGACGCCTTTCTCGATCCCGATCTTTGCCCACGAGAACGCCTGATTCAGACGCGGATCGGGCGTCACCACGTATGTCGTGTTCCTCAGGAAATCCTCATAGTAATTGACGTTTTTCTCGTAGAGCGCAAGGGCGTTGAGATGAAGCCGGCGGTACGTCTCGACCGCCTTGTCGCGCCCTTCGGTGCTCGCGGCGATCACCACCGGGACAAAATTCGCGCGGCCTTCGTCGGGCGTGACACGAACCTGATATTTGAGCGGGACGTCGCGCGGTTCCTCCTGATACGGCATCAACGAAACATCCGTCGCGCCGGGCGTTCCGACGATCCCGTAAAATTTGTGCGTTTCTTCGCCGATGTAGTAATACTTCTCCTTCTCGTCCTGACCGTAGAACGGCGTCATCGACGTCCCGGCCCACATCAGCCGGAGTTTCGGCCGGAATTCGACCTCGACCGTCATCGGCAGTACCGTGTTGATGTCGAGCAGAATGATCAATCCCTGTTCATCAACCGGCGCGAAGACGATCTCGCGGACCGTGAACGCGGCGTGCGAATACGTCAAGATCGTCGATTCGGGCCGCGCCTCGATCGACGCGAGGACGTCACGGCCGCGGAACGGAAGACTGTAGCCGTCGATCCGGAACGACAGTTCGAAATCGTCGACGATCTTCAGCGGATAAACCCAGCCTTCCATCCCGCGATGTTCGTAACCGAACGCCGCCGACCGCCGTCCGAGCACGTCGAAGAACGACCCGTTCTGCGTCCGCCGCGCGAGTTCGAGCCGCCCTGACGGCAGTCCGCGTTTCGGGATCAGCGGCGCGGGGATCGGTGCCGGCGTGGGTGTCGGGGTTGGTGTCGGCGTTTGGGCCATTGTCGTTAACGATGAGACGCCGAGAATCAACGTCAAAAGCACGGGAATGATTCGCATAGTTGATCGCGATTCACGGCTCGTATGGCCGCAATCTGAAAAGATCGGTTCGCGTCGCGGGTCGGATACTGACGGCGGAGCCGCCGCCGTTCGCGAGCGCGAGCTTGAGTATCGTCTTCGAATCGACGATATAGCTGTCGATCTTGTAAGCCATCGGATTCTTGTCCCAGTCCGCATCGGCCGCATCCGAGTAGATCGTCGCCGTGTACTTTTCGTCGGCCGGCAGAAAGTCGAGCGGGACGATCGATGTTCTCGAATTCTCGTCCGTGATCGCGCCGACGAACCAGTTCAACCGGCCCTTCGCCTTGCGCGCGATCGTCAGGTAATCGCCGGGTTCGGCCTCGACGATCTTCGTATCGTCCCAATCGACGGCGACGTCGCGGATGAACTGAAATGCGTCCATCCGTTTCTCATAGTTCTGCGGCAGATCGGCCGCCATCTGCAACGGGCTGTAAAGCGTGACGTACAGCGCGAGCTGTTTTGCGAGCGTCGTATGGACGACCTCGCGTTTGTTCGGATCGTAAATGTTGAGTTTGATCTCGAAAATGCCCGGCGTGTAATCCATCGGCCCGCCCATCAGACGCGTGAACGGCAGGATCGTTTCGTGCTCCGGCGGGTTGCCGACGCTCCACGCGTTGTACTCGTTACCGCGCGCCGCTTCGGCCGCAAGCCAGTTCGGATATGTTCGCGATAGTCCCGTCAGCCGGACCGACTCGTGCGAATCGATCATGATCTGATATTTTGCCGCCGTGTTTGCGACGAACGAGTAGTGATTCACCATCGTCTGGCCGTCGTGATTTTCGCCGCGCGGAATGATCGTCCCGACGTAACCGGTCTTCACCGAATCGTAACCGTTCGCCTTCATGAACCGGTATGCTTCGTCGATACGGCGCTCGTAGTTTGCCGCGGACGCCGACGTCTCGTGGTGCATGATCAGCTTCACCTTTTTCGCCGCGGCGTATCGATGAAGTTCCTCGACATCGAAGTCGGGGTACGGTGTGACGAAATCGAAGACATTCTCTTTCCAGTTGCCGTACCAATCTTCCCAACCGATGTTCCAGCCCTCGACGAGCACACCGTCGATACCGTTCGCCGCCGCGAAATCGATGTATCGCTTGACGTTTGCCGTCGTCGCGGCGTGTTTACCGTTC
>JAKOSS010000077.1 GCA_029777145.1 Acidobacteriota bacterium
TAAAAACTCTTCGCTCCGGCCCAAAATCAGACCGCGAAATACGCGAAACGGCGCGAAAGATGTCCACAAAACACCCAAAGATCCACAAAGAATAACACCAAGCATTTAGCGGTATGCGATCCTTCGCGAAACTTCGTGGTTCTTCGTGGACAAATGAACTCGGGCCTAATTCCGCAAAGGCTTGCCGCTCTTCAGCATGAAGGCGATCCGCTCCTGCGTCTTTAGCTCGCCGCAGAGGCTCAGGAACCCTTCGCGTTCGAGATCGAGCAGGTATTGCTCGGAAACCTGCGCCGGATGATTCATCTCGCCGCCGCAGAGGATTTTCGCGATCTTACGTCCGATCAACTCATCATGATCCGAAATATACCCGCCGCGCTTCATCATCGTCAGCGCGATCTTGAACGCCGCCATTCCGGCTTCACCCATCGCATTGATGTCGGTGCGCTGGACCGGCTGGACATATCCGGCCGCCGCGAGGTTCAAAACTTCCTGCTTCGCGTCAGCAACCAGCCGGTCGCCGTTCATCGAGATCGCATCCGAATCGCGCAAAAATCCCCACGAACGGGCTTCCTGGGCGCTTGTCGCGACCTTGCCCATGCCGATCATCTCGAAAGTCTTCTTCAAAAACACCAGCGGATCCGCATCAGGCGTTTTCGCCGCGAGGTCCATCGTCCGCATCATCATTTCCTTCGTTCCGCCGCCGCCCGGAAGCAGTCCGACGCCGACCTCGACGAGTCCCATGTAGGTTTCACCCGCCGCGCGGACCTTGTCCGAATGGAGCGAAACCTCGCAACCGCCGCCGAGCGTCAGTCCGTACGGCGCCGCAACGACCGGCTTCGACGAGTAGCGCAGACGCATATTCGCCTGCTGGAACGTATGGATCATCAAATTGATGTCATCCCACTCCTCTTCCTGCGCCGCCAGCAGCAGCATCGCGATGTTCGCGCCGGCGGAGAAATTTCCGCCCTGATTGCCGATGACGAGCCCGACGTGGTTCTTCTCGACCTCTTCGACAGCGAATTTCATCATCGACATCGTGTCCCCGCCGATCGAGTTCATCTTCGAATGAAACTCGAGACAAGCAACGCCGTCGCCGATGTCGATCAGGCTTGCGCCCCGGTTCTTCTTGATGACGCCGGTTCGGTCCTTGACCGATTTCAAAACGATAACCCCCGGCCGGTCAGGCATTTCGACGTAACCGTTCGTGCGGAAATCGAAGAATGACCGGACGCCGTTCTCATACTTATAGAACGACGTCGCGCCCGATTCGAGCATCTTGGCGACATTCGCCGGGATCGACTGACCTTCGTTCTTCATCCTTTCGACAGATTCGGCGACGCCGATCGCGTCCCACGATTCGAAAACGCCGATCTCCCAGCCGAAGCCCCATTTGATGGCGTTGTCGACCTCGACGATGGTGTCCGCGATCTCGGGGATCCGGTTCGCCGCATAGCGCGAGATCCGCGACGTCGTCTTCCATAGGAATTCTCCTACCTTGTCGTCGCCCCACACAAGCTTCTTGACGCGCGACGGAATGTCCTCGATCGACTTTGCGGCGTCGAGCGAGGCGAATTTTGTCTTTTCCTGCGGCTTGTA
>JAKOSS010000078.1 GCA_029777145.1 Acidobacteriota bacterium
CCTGGAATCCTGAAATGCGGAGCCTGGAATCCTGAAATGCGCAGCCTGGAATCCTGAAATGCGCCGCCTGGAATCTTGAAATGCGAAGCTTGGAATCTTGAAATGCGCCGCCTGGAATCCTGAAATTCGCAGCTTGGAATCCTGAAATGCGCCGCCTGGAATCTTGAAAGAACTCGATATCAAAACCGAACGACTCATCTCGGTCATGGACGCAAACGGCCTCGGCGGAGTTCTGCTCAACGCGCAGCACAACTTCGCGTGGTTCACCGGCGGCGGGTCGAACGCGGTCAACCGGAGCATCGAGAACGGTTCGGGCACGATCTTTGTCAGACGCGACGGCAGGCGTTATATTCTTGCGAGCAACATTGAGATCGAGAGACTGGTAAACGAGGAACTTCCCGCGGGAGCCTTCGAGCCGGTTTCATTCGACTGGCGGGACGAAAAGGCGTCGCCCGATATTACGATAAAGAAAGCGCTTGAACTGGTCGAATCCGGTGACTTGATCTCCGATCTTCCGCTCGGAGTCGGCGCGCGACCGGCCGAAGGGCTGATCGCACCTTGCCGATACAGTCTGACCGAGGTCGAGATCGAAAGGTACGTCTCATTGGGATCCGACGCAACGGAAGCATTTGAACGCGCCTTTGAAAGGCTGACTCCGGGAATGACCGAGCTCGAGATTGCTTCGGCGGTCGGATGCGGACTTTCCAACTCTGGCATCGAACCGGTCGTCTTGCTCGTCGGCAGCGACGACCGCCTGTTGAAATACCGGCATCCGGTTCCGACAGCGAAACAGTGGGAAAGAACTTTGATGGTCGCGGTTTGCGGCAAGCGGAACGGTCTGATCGCGAGTCTTTCCAAGGTCGGCTGCGCGGGTACGATTCCGGATGAGCTAAAAAGCCGGACCGAAGCGGTCATTGATATCCTGGACGCAACGTTCGCCGCGACGAAGATCGGAGCGACAGGCGCAGGTTTATACGAAGCGATCGCGGCCGCGTATCTTCGACACGGTTTCGCCGGCGAGATCGGCAACCATCATCAGGGCGGCGCAGCCGGTTACAAGTCGAGGGATTGGGTCGCGCATCCGGCCTCGCGCGAGACAGTTTTGACGAATCAGGCCTTTGCCTGGAATCCGACGATCGCCGGCACGAAAGCGGAACGCACCGCGATCGTCGGGCCGGACGGAATTATCCCCGTAACTAAAGCAGACACTGCAATTTATCAATTTTGAGGATGAACTATGAGTGAATCGACGATGGACAACACCGGCACGCCGACGCGCGTCGGAAACTTCCGTTGGGTAATCTGCGCACTGCTGTTTTTCGCGGCCACGGTCAACTACGTCGACCGGCAGGTGATCGGAATTCTGAAACCGCTTCTCGAGAAGGAATTCCACTGGACCGAAAGCGACTATGGTTCGATCGTTTTCGCATTCCAGACCGCGTACGCGCTCGGCATGCTGATTGTCGGCCGGGTTATGGACCGCATCGGCACCCGGAGCGGATTCTCGTTGTCGGTCGGACTTTGGAGCATCGCGGCGATGGCGCACGCCTGGGCAAGTTCCGTTTTCGGATTCATGGCGGCGCGGTTCGCGCTCGGAATCGGCGAGTCCGGCAACTTCCCAGCGTCGATCAAGACCGTCGCCGAATGGTTTCCGAAAAAGGAACGCGCGCTCGCGACCGGCATCTTCAACGCCGGAACCAATATCGGCGCGCTCGCGACGCCGCTCGCCGTACCTTGGATTGTCGATAAGTATGGGTGGTATGAAGCGTTTCTGATCACCGGCGCGCTCGGATTCATCTGGTTGGTCGCCTGGCTACTGATCTACCGCAAACCTGAAGAGCATCCGCGGCTTTCGAAGGCGGAGCTCGAATACATCAACAGCGACAAAGAAGAACAACTTCCGCGCGTCCCGTGGAGCAGGCTTTTGCCGCACCGGCAGACGTGGGCGTTCGCGATCGGGAAATTCCTGACCGACCCGATCTGGTGGGTCTACCTGTTCTGGCTTCCCGACTTCCTGAACAAACAATACGGACTCGATCTCAAGAGCTTCGGGATACCGCTCGCCGTCATTTACGTCATCGCCGACTTCGGGAGCGTTGGGGGCGGATGGATCTCCGGATTCCTGATCAAGCGCGGATGGTCCGTCAACGGCGGACGCAAGACGGCGATGCTCATTTGCGCGCTCGCAGTCGTCCCGATCATTTTCGCGTCAATGACCGCAAATCTCTGGCTCGCTGTTGTCCTCGTCGGAGTCGCCGCCGCGGCGCACCAAGGCTGGTCGGCGAACATCTTCACGCTGACGTCGGATATGTTTCCGAAACAGGCGGTCGGATCGGTCGTCGGTATCGGCGGCATGGCCGGTGCGGTCGGCGGCATGCTGATCGCCAAGGTCGTCGGCTGGATCCTCGACGCGACGGGCAGTTACGTTCCGATCTTCGCGATCGCCGCATCGACGTACCTGATCGCGCTCGCGATCATTCACTTCATGGCTCCAAAGCTCGAGCCCGCGAAACTGGACAATGCTTAATCTGATCCTGAGAACGATGGCGGTGGCGATGTTTGCCGCCGCCTTCGTTTCTGCACAAACCGCATCAAAGGTCTGGCGCGCCGACAACGGCGACGGAACCTACAAAAACCCGATACTTTACGCGGATTATTCGGATCCGGACGCGATCCGCGTTGGCGACGACTTCTACATGACAGCGTCGAGCTTCAACGCGATCCCAGGACTTCCGATCCTGCACTCGAAGGATCTCGTGAACTGGCGCCTGATCAACTACGCGCTTCCGGCGCTCGAACCGGCCGAAGTCTTTGCGAAACCGCAGCACGGCGGCGGCGTCTGGGCACCGGCGATCCGTTATCACGACGGCACTTACTACATCTTTTATCCCGATCCGGACTACGGGATCTTTGTCACGAAGACAAAGGATCCGGCCGGCGAATGGTCAAAGCCGCATCTGCTCAAGGGCGGGAAGGGACTGATCGACCCGTGCCCGCTTTGGGACGACGACGGCCGCGCATACCTCGCCAACGCCTACGCCGGAAGCCGCGCCGGCCAAAAATCGGTTCTGACGGTGACGCGAATGGATCCGGACGCGACGAAGCTGATCGGCGAACCGGTCCTCGTCTTTGACGGTCACGATGATCATTCAACCGTCGAAGGGCCGAAGTTCTACAAACGCAACGGTTTCTATTACATCTTCGCGCCGGCCGGCGGCGTTGCGACCGGTTGGCAACTCGTGCTTCGATCGAAAAACGTCTTCGGACCGTACGAGTTGAAGAACGTACTCGCACAGGGCAAGACCGCGGTCAACGGCCCGCATCAGGGCGCCTGGGTCACGACGCAGACGGGTGAGGACTGGTTCCTGCATTTTCAGGATCAGGGCGCGTACGGACGCGTCGTTCACCTGCAGCCGATGATCTGGAAGAACGATTTTCCGGTGATCGGTGCCGATCCCGACGGCGACGGTACGGGCGAACCGGTCCTGAAATACCGCAAACCCAATGTCGGCAAGACCTTCCCCGTCGAGACTCCTCCGGATTCCGATGAATTCGACAGCGAAACTCTCGGTCCGCAGTGGCAATGGCACGCGAACGTCGGGCCGCTCTGGGCGTTCCCGTTTCCGTCGAAGGGCGTGTTGAGGATCAATTCGGTACAAACGGACGCGGCTGCAAAGAACCTCTGGGACGTCCCGAACCTTCTGCTCCAGAAGTTCCCTGCCGACAAGTTCACGGCAACGACGAAGGTTGCGCTCGCGCCGCGCGTCGAGGGCGAAAAGTTCGGTTTGCTGGTGATGGGGATCGACTACTCCTATCTCGGAGTGACCCTTAAAGACGGAAAGCTCTACGTCGCGCAGGGCTCGGCAAAGGACGCCGATAAAGGGACCGCCGAGACGGAGAACTTGCCGTTCGCATTCACGGGAAACACGATCTACCTTCGAGTTTCGGTCGAACC
>JAKOSS010000079.1 GCA_029777145.1 Acidobacteriota bacterium
CGCCGGGCACGATCTCCGTCGCCGGAACTTCTGCTTCGGCACCGTCGCGCAAAACGGTCGAGGTCGGTGCCGCCATTCGGCGCAGCGCCTCGATCGCGCGCTCGGCGCGGTATTCCTGTATGAAACCGAGGAGAACGGCGACGACGACGATGACCGTGATGGCGATCGCCTCGATCCCGTGCCCCATTGCTGCCGAAAGAGCGGTCGCGATCAGCAGGATGATCACGAGGACGTTCTTGAATTGTTCAAGGAGAATCGCCCACGGAGATATCCGCGGACCGGACTTGAGTTCATTAGGTCCGAAAGTTTGGAGCCGTTGCGCGGCGACGTCAGAACTGAGTCCGTGAAAGTCGGATTCGAGGGCCTGAAGAGCGCCGGCAACGTCCAGCGCGTACGCGGGCATTTTTTCGGGGGACGCCTTCATTGCTGACCACGGCCTCCACTCCGCCTATCCACAGCTTAACGCTCGCTTTCCGGCGATTCAAGCGTCGGATTATTTGATCGGGTTGGAACGGCGATTGATTCCGGCGCAGCATTTCGACCGATCGCGCTTAGAATTCATAAACTGCGGCCTGCTGATCGGCGCCGGTGTTCCCGGTTTCTATCTTCGCGACGAAATAGTTCTCGCCGGTGATCTTCTTTCCCGCCATATGTCGCATCGTCGCGATCTGCCCGACGTGCGTCAGCGCATCCGCGATCGGTCCCTGGAACAGCTTTTCGTACGTGCACGCGATCGGTTCGTCCGATGCGAGCCGGTCGTCGAGGAGTTTGAGTGCATTGTGAAATCGTTCCGCCTGCTCGGCCCACGACTTCGGTTTGGCATTTGACCATTTCTCGTCACCGTTGACCTGCGTCAGCGCCCAATCGAGCAGATCGCCGATATGCGAGAGGATCTGGAGCGGCGTCCGGATGCCGTCGCCGGCGCTGAAGTTCGCGAACTCTTCGTCGCCGCCGCGGATCGTCTTCGAACAACGGTATGCGAGCGTCGCGAGCGTGTGTCTGATCAAGTGTTTTTCAGAATGGTTCATTTTCTGATCCTTAACTGATGGCGAATCGCGTTGAATAACGACCAAACAGTTCGCCACGATGTTCCCTAGAAGCCGAAATGAATTGCCGTCTGCTTCAGCTGACGGTTGACGCCAACCTCAATAAACGCAGGGCTTTAGCCCAAACTTCGGCTAAAGCCCGGAGCAAATTATCATTACATAACCGTTCGTTGAAACGAACGGCAATTCACAAACATCCTGCCGCAAGCGTCAGGGGGACTTAGCTAATTTACAGAACGCAACCTAGGTCGCAAGATTTGCCTTGCCCGTCTAATTGAGACCGTTTCCACCGCACCGGATTCAATCTCCAGAAGTCGAAGTTCTGCGATCGCTTCCCATTGTTCGGAAGGCTGACGGTTATTTGGGTCAGATGATTTCGCGAGGCCGTTTGAGGTGAGTTTATCTTCGTCTTTTCCCATGGCTACGAATTCTATCGGAGAACAGCGATTCCGACAACTGAAAGGCTTCTTGAGAAACAGGGCTGGCAAGAACTCAAAGCCGCCAACCTACGTTCTGTTTTCAGTTTCGCGGCCGATGCTCGGTTCCCTCGCCGGCGGTGATGAACAGCATCGTCGTCGGTTCCGGGACGCGTGCGGTGTGCCATGTTCCCTTCGGGACAAACGCGAAGTCGCCGGCGTTCGACAGTTCGGTTTCACCAATGCCTTCGAGTACGAAGGTGATTCGTCCCGAGATCAGGCAAACGATCTCGTCGCCGTTCGGATGCCGCTCCCAGAACGGCCAGTCGGAGTCGAACGAGTTGGATGTCACGAGATACTCGTGATGGAAATCGCCGAGTTCACCCGCGCCGAGACGCTGCCAGAATGTCTCGTCGACCGGGAGTTCCTCGATCGAAGCGTCGGGCCGGAGCCGGAGATAGCATTTATTCAGATTGCGTAACATCGAATATTTACCTTGTCTTAAAG
>JAKOSS010000745.1 GCA_029777145.1 Acidobacteriota bacterium
TCCAAACTCAATGCGTCCATGACGTCATCCGTGATCTCGTTCGAGTATTCACGTAGTTCTTCGATCGACATTTCGTGAAGTTCCTTCCCCTTCCCGATTCCGCCGAGCACGGCGCGGCCGACCGTGTCATGCGCCGTTCTGAACGGCACGCCCTTGGCGACAAGGTAGTCGGCAAGTTCGGTCGCGTTCAGATATCCTTTCATCGCGGCGGCCCGCGATCGATCCGAATTGATCCCGATGTTGCGGAGAACGATCGCGGTCACGCGCAGCGTTCCGGAGACGGTATCGACGGTATCGAATACCGCTTCCTTGTCCTCCTGCATGTCCTTGTTGTAGGCCAGCGGCAGGCCCTTCATCAGCGTCAGCAACGCCGAATTGTGACCGAAAACCCGAGCCGCCTTGCCGCGGATCAGTTCGAGCGCGTCCGGATTCTTCTTTTGCGGCATGAGGCTCGAACCGGTCGAGATCGCGTCGCCGAGTTCGATGAATCCGAACTCATTCGTCGAATAGACGATCAGGTCCTCGGCGAGACGCGAAAGATGCATCATCAGGATCGATGCCGCGGACGTGAATTCGATCGCGAAATCGCGGTCGCTGACGGCGTCGAGACTGTTCGCCGTGATGCCGTCGAAGCCGAGTTCGCGTGCCACCGATTCGCGATCGACCTCGTAGCTTGTACCCGCAAGCGCGGCCGATCCGAGCGGCATGACGTTGATCCGACGCCAAACCTCGTCGAAGCGCTCGCGGTCGCGCGCGATCATCTCGAAGTATGCGAGACACCAATGCGCCCAAAGAACCGGCTGCGCGCGCTGAAGATGCGTGTATCCCGGCAGCACGGCGTCTGCGTTGGCCTCGGCGAGATCGACGAGCGCCCGCTGGACCTCGCGCGCCAGGCGTGAAAGTTCGGAAACGTTGTCGCGGAGCCAGAGTCGAAAGGCGGTCGCAACCTGATCGTTTCGGCTCCGCCCGGTATGGAGCTTCCGTCCGGTGTCGCCAATCAGCTGCACCAGTTTCGATTCGATGAACGAGTGAACGTCTTCGGACGCGTCGTCGAAGTAATTCTTGTCGAAGTCGGCGCGTTTGAGGATCGTCGCCAGACCGTTCTTTATTTTCTCGGCCTCGAGCCGCGTCAGAACGCCGGCGTTGAAAAGGCCGTTGCAATGCGCGACCGACGCGCGGATGTCGGCCGCGAACAGCCGTCGGTCGAACCGAAAAGAGTCGTTGTACTCGGCAAAATCAGCGTCGGCGCTTCCCGTGAAGCGCCCGCCCCAAAGCTTGTCTGATCCGGACATACGTTAATCCTAATTCCTAACCAACGAATCGCAAATCGTCGATTGAAGTTTTCAAACCTATCTGCTAGTTTATGCATCTATGAAATGTTTATGCACGTTTCACGCATGAACGAATGATAATATGCAGAAAGAGCAGCGACAAGAGGCATTGTTGAATTTGATCGGCGAGAACCGGATCTCGCGTCAGGATGAACTTGCGGCGCAGCTAGAAAAACACGGATTTCCGGTGACGCAGTCGAGCGTCTCGCGCGACCTCGTCGAACTCGGGATCGTCAAAACCGGCGGGTTCTATTCGCTTCCCCAGAAATCGGCTGTCGCGATGACGGTCGGGGTCAAGAGCCTGCAGGTTGCCGGCGACAATCTTGTCGTCGCAAAATGCGATTCGGGCCTGGCTTCGGCGTGCGCGGTTCGGATAGACGCAGAGGACCTCGACGAGGTTGTCGGAACCGTCGCCGGGGACGACACGATCTTCATCGCCGTCCGCGACGCGAAATCGCAGCGCGCCGCGTTAAGGAAAATTTGGGAAATATTTGAGCAGTGAGAAGGCAGTGGTCAGTGGTCGGTGGTCAGTGGTCAGTGGTCAGTGGTCGGAAGATTGTAGACGGCTGAGAGTTACTGGAAGTGAAATCTACTAACGAGTCCTTGCATTCGACCGTTACACACTACCAACGACGGTCTACTGCCTACATTCTGACCACCGACCACTGACCACCGACCACTAACTTGGATTGTTATGTCACAAATAAAAAAAGTCGTCCTCGCCTATTCAGGCGGACTCGATACATCGGCCATGTTGTTGTGGCTCAAGGAAACGTACGGTTGCGAGGTCGTCTGCTATACGGCTGACGTCGGACAGGGCGAAGAACTTGACGGGCTTGAAGAAAAGGCGCTGAAAACGGGCGCTTCGAAGCTCTACACCGAAGACCTTCGCGAGGAATTCGTCAAGGATTTCGTCTGGACCGCCGTCAAGGCCAATGCGCTTTATGAGGGAGTCTACCTCTTGGGAACCTCGCTCGCGCGGCCGGTTATCGCGAAAAAGCAGATCGAGATCGCGCAGAAGGAAGGCGCCGACGCGGTCGCGCATGGAGCCACCGGAAAAGGCAACGATCAGGTCCGGTTCGAGCTGACTTATTACGCGCTGCAACCCGACATAAAGGTCGTCGCGCCGTGGCGCCATTGGGAATTCAAGGGACGCGCCGACCTCATAGCGTACTGCGCGAAGCATGACATCAACGTCACCGCGACCGCCGAGAAGCCCTATTCGATGGACCGCAACCTGATGCATATCTCGTACGAAGGCGGCATCCTCGA
>JAKOSS010000746.1 GCA_029777145.1 Acidobacteriota bacterium
CGAATTCTAGGACCAAAGCAGGTAACCGATACTTACCTTCTCGGCTTGGCAGCGTCAAAGGGCGGGCGGCTAGTTGCCTTCGACCAGAGGATCGTCTCGTCTGCCGTTTCCGGGGCTTCGGAGACGAACCTTTTTGTGATCGTCTAATAAGCTTCTTGCAGTCGAACTTGCTAGTACTTTGGAACCGATCGGTCAACGTCGTCCGACCAAGCGCCGATGCCGCCTTTCAGGTTTATCAAACGTCCTTCGAAGCCGGCGTCCCTAAGATAGCCGATCGCTTTTGCGCTTCTGACGCCGCCCTTGCATTGAACGACGGTGACCTTTCCTTTTGGAATCTCGCAAATGCGGTTAACGACTTCGCCGAGCGGTATCAACTTCGCCGTCGGAATGCGCGCGATCTCGAACTCGTGAGGTTCGCGAACGTCGATAAGCTGAAAATCGACTTGTCCCTGAAACCAGTTGTTAAGTTCGGTCGCAGTTATTTCTTCGATCTCGGGCGTTGGTTCGGCCGGGGCCTTTAAGCCGCAAAATTCCTCGTAATCGACCAGTTCCTTGATCGACGGGTTTTTACCGCAGAGCGGACAATCAGGATCCTTGCGCAGCTTGAGCTGGCGGAAATTCATCGTCCACGCATCAAACAGCAACAGGCGATCAAGGAGGATCCCTTCGGCGCCGAGAATGACCTTGATCACTTCGTTCGCCTGAATTGTTCCGACGATGCCAGGCAAAACGCCGAGCACGCCGCCTTCGGCGCAAGACGGAACGAGTCCGGGCGGAGGCGGTTCGGGATAGAGACAGCGGTAACACGCGCCTTTCTCCGCCCAGAAAACGCTTGCCTGCCCTTCGAAACGGAATATGGAGCCGTAAACGTTCGGCTTTCCTGCGAGAACGCTTGCATCATTGACGAGGTAGCGCGTCGGGAAATTATCGGTTCCGTCAACGATCACGTCGAAATCTTTGAACAGCTCAAGTGCGTTCTCGCTCGTCAGACGAGTTTCGAATGCCTCGATCTTTGTGTGCGGATTGATGTCCCTGAGACGGTCCGCGGCGGAAGCGATCTTTGGCCGGCCGACATCTTTCGTGCCGTGAATGATCTGCCGCTGAAGATTAGATTCGTCCACGACATCGAAATCGACTATTCCGATCGTGCCGACGCCGGCCGCGGCAAGATACAAGCCCAAAGGTGATCCAAGCCCGCCGGTACCGATCGTGAGCACACGCGCGTTCTTGAGCTTTCGCTGTCCTTCGAGCCCAACCTCGGGGAGTATTAGGTGACGCGAATAACGCGCGATCTCGTCGTTTGAGAGTTCGGAAGGAGCGCGGACACTCCTGTCCGCATCGCCGGATCCTCCGGCGAAAATGGTTGCGATATGATTCACGGCCGACGAAGCGTCGACCGTTGGGGACAAGAGTGTCCCCGCTCCGGCACTTCCGCCCGCGATCGACGGGACGATCATGATCGTCTCGCCGTCTTTTAAAGGCGTTGCCGGGCCGTCAAGGTGGCGAATGTCTTCATCGCCGACGTACACATTAATGAAATTACGAAGCTTGTTCTGTTCGTTGTACAGGTGCTTGCGAAGCTCGGCGTGTTCGGCCGTAAGCTCCAGCAACGCGTCCCCCGCAGTAGAGGCATTAACTTTTATCTCAGAACTGCCCCCTGCAAACTGACGAAGCGGTGTAGGAATGACAATTGTTACGGACATAAAATTCGATCTCCAGAAAAAGTAAAATGATAGCTGTTAGCTTGCTGTCCAACGGCACGCACGATCAATTCCGAGTTAAATCGCGACCGGTCGTTTTCCATCTCCCATGACCTTAGGTCCTCGACCTTGCCGTTTATGACCGATGCGATGACGTACGACCATACCGGCAAGGCGTGATCGAGGTCGTATTGCGAGGGTATTGCGGTGTCATCAGGATGCGAATGGTAATAGCCGACCACGTCCAGTTTCTTTTCTCTCGCATACCGCTCTGCACGCAAAACGTCTTTCGGCAAGATCAAAATTCGGTCGTTGCGATCCGCTTCGTCACGCGCGTTCTCGAGCGCGAATGTCTCGAACACGGTCTTCTTTCCGTCCTCAAACTTCCCTATCAACATTCCGCCGCACTCGTGCGGATAATCGCGTTCGGCGTGGGCCGTGATCGCCTCGATGATCTGATCATTTATTTCGATCATATTTCTTTCCATGTTGCGGCCGCCGACGTATGCTCCGCGGTCCCTGCCGACTTTGAACACTCGCTGCCGCGGGCGGTACTGGCGGCGAGTGCCTGTTCGATGTCAGCGATGATGTCATTTACGTCTTCTATGCCGACCGATATCCGGATCAGCCCTTCGGTGACGCCGATCTTCTCGCGCTGTTTCGGCGAAAGCTCGCGATGCGTTGCGGTCGCCGGATGGACTATTCCGGTGAACAGGTCGCCGACGCTTGCGGCCCGCGTGCAGAGGTTTAACGCATTAAGAAATCGATAGGAGGCC
>JAKOSS010000080.1 GCA_029777145.1 Acidobacteriota bacterium
GATGAGAAGGGCTCGGTTGTCTCGGCAACCGCGGTTTCGGGGCATCCACTTTTGCGTGCGGCGTCCGTTGCTGCCGCGCGCGCATTCAGGTTCACCGTCACGTTGTTCAATGGACGACCGATTCGTACCAAAGGAGTTATCGCCTACAATTTTCGTGATGACAACAGCCGGTGGCGAACCGAAGCGAAACCGTTGCCGCCCGGGGAATTGGAAGAAGTACTTAGACCGGCCCGAAAGCTACATTTTTGGGTGTTTGATCTTTTCGACAAAATAGAGAACGGTCGAACCGGGGCAGCGATCCACGAGAGCGACTACGTGCGCGACGGCGTCGCCTCGGTTCAGATCAAGCTGTCGGCCAGTGGTCCGGGAATGCTTGAGAAGCTAAATAGCACCGGGTTCGTCGGGACCATTGCGACAGACGGCTCGGCGGTCGCGATCGGAACGATACCGGTCGAAAGGATCAGGGAGCTGATCGAGATCAACGAAGTCAGTCTCGTCTTTCCGCGAATTTAGTCCGGCCGAGCGTTAGCCCGTCTTAAGTGTACTTCGGGCGACGCCACGACCTTTGCCGGGACGTCTTTAGGTCGTGTTCGGACTGCCGATCCGAGACTCTTGAGTCATGCCGCCCGCGCCGGGTGCATGCTGACGCGTGTATTTATCTTTCTGATGCCCGCCATTTCGTGTTCTTCGTGTGATTTCGTGGACAAATCGTTCCATTCCACAAAGCCACACAAAGGACACGAAGATTCTTGCGATAAATCCCGCCCTTGACGGGTCAACAAGTCGCGAAGCGACGGCATCGAAATAGCCGTGGCGCGTGAGCCCACGGAACATTGCCCAACAAATTTCGGAGTCGCGTCAGCAACGGGACATTTGGGAATTGGGATATCGGATCGCGGATTCAACGCTTCCCGCCAAATCTGCACACCATTGAGATCGCACGCCAACAAGTCGCGGAGCGACGGCATCGAAATAGCCGTGGCACGTAAGCCCACGGAACGGGTCGGAGGAATTGTCCTGAGTCGCGTCAGCAACGGGACATTTGGTAATGGGGATTTCGGATCGCGGATTCAACGCGTCCCGCCAAATCTGCACACCATTGAGATCGCACGTCAACAAGTCGCGGAGCGACGGCATCGACATAGCCGTGGCGCGTAAGCCCACGGAACGCAGCCCCGAGTAATCCCGGAGTCGCGCGAGCGACGACGCATTTGGGATTTGGGAGTTGCGATTTCGGATTGGGGATGTGGGATTTCGGATCTGTTGCTCACGCTCATCAGTCCATTCGCAAGTCGGGACGAGGCGCTCTGCGCCCGCTGTTGGCTTTGAGGTCGGCAACCAGGTTCAGCAATCGGCTCCTGTCCGCTGATTGGCTTGAGCATTCGCCGAGTCAGGCGGGCGCAGAGCGCCTCTTCCTGACCTGCAAATGTGTTTTCGATCTTGATTTGGGTTGCGGCCGTTGGGGATTGACGGAATCAATCACGCCGGATGGCGTGACTCATACGTAGTTGGCGTTACTTGGAATCGATCACGCCGGATGGCGTAACTCATACCGAGTCGGCGCGGCTTATGATTTCAGTTTGATCGAGAAGACGAATCTCTTCAGACGCTTGTCCTTGAACTCGTAACGGCCGGTATAGTCGTACCGGACTTTCTCGCCTTTCTCGTTCGTGAACTCGGCATCCGGGATCTCGTACAGAAACACATCGCGGCCGTTCTCGGTGAGCCGTTTCGTTGGCTCGCCCTTCTTTTTCACGATGTCCTTCGGTCCGACGCGCATGTCGCTCGCGAGCCCTTCTCCGAGCAGCGCCGACGTCACCGTTTCTTTCTTTCCGACGTGGATCTTCGATTCGCTGACGAAATATCCGGTTTTTTGAAGGTAATTGTGCGCCTTGGTGTAACTCGTGCCGACGGTGTAAACCTCCAATTCGACGATCATGAACGGATCGTCGAACGACGCGGCCGTCGCCTTCCAGACCTGGTTTCCGAGTTCGTTGTAAAAATAATACGCGGCACGACCCTGTTCGTCGGTCGTCGGCAGGAAAGTCGTCAAAAAGGCTTTCCCGGAATCGCGGTCGGCGAGTTTTACGCCGTTGACGCTGATCTCGGGCAAGGATGATTGTTGCGCTGAAACTGCTGAGACAAGAACGAACAGAAACACGAAGAAAATACTGATCTTGGACATTTGTTATTTTGCGGGGGATCGGGTGATCTCGGGAGAAATTCCATCCGCGACGGCTCGCGGGCTATTAAATCTTACCAAAGCCGAGTCTGCCCAACAAGATTTTTCCGGATCATGCTCCGGAATCCTGCCGAATTACTCTGCAAATCTTGGTCGATCGTCGTCTATGAAAATCGACTTGATCGACCGGCAATTGCGTCGTTCGCCAGAGAGTGCGGAGCACTCGATTTAACGTTAGCACCAGGTGAAGGCGGAGCCGAACCTGGTGACATCTGGCGAAATCGAATTCGGAGCGTGTGAAACACGCGACTCCGAGACACGTGTTTCACACGCTCCGGCATACGCGTACGCAAACACCATATTCCGCTGCGCTCCATATGGTGCTACCGAAAAATCGCGTGCTCCGCACGCTCCTGACGTTTGTGTTTGTACCCGTTAGAATTTCAGCTGCAGTTCGCCGCCCTTCTCTTTGACGAGCACCGTCCCGCCGTCAACGAGTTTGCCAAAAAGAATCTCGTTCGCCAGCGGCTGCTTGATCTTCTCGTGGATCAGACGCGACATCGGCCGCGCTCCGTAACGCGCGTCGAAACCGTTGTTCGCGAGCCATTCGCGCGCCGAATCGTCAAGTTTAACGATCACGCGTTTCTCGATGAGCTGGCCGTTGAGTTCGTTGATGAACTTGTCGACGATCGACTTGATGACTGAGAATTCGAGCGACTTGAACGGCACCCAGGCGTCGAGCCGGTTGCGGAATTCGGGCGAGAACGTACGTTCGATCGCGCCTTTCGCCTGCCCCTTGGTCTCGGCCTGATTGCGGAATCCGACGCCGCCCGACGACAATTCGCGCGCGCCGGCATTGGTCGTCATGATCAGGATAACGTTCCTGAAATCGGCCTTCTTGCCGTTGTTGTCGGTCAGGGTCGCGGTGTCCATCACCTGCAGCAGCAGATTGAACAGATTCGGGTGCGCCTTTTCGATCTCATCCAGCACGAGGACCGAATGCGGATGACGCATGATCGCCTCGGTCAGGAGCCCGCCCTGTTCGAAGCCGACGTATCCCGGCGGCGCACCGATGAGCCGCGAGATCGTGTGCGGTTCGGCGTACTCGCTCATGTCGTATCTCAGGAATTCGACGCCGAGCTGCTGCGCGAGCTGTTTTGAGACCTCGGTCTTGCCGACGCCGGTCGGGCCCGAAAACAGGAACGATCCGACGGGTTTCGTCTCGTGACCGAGCCCGGCGCGCGAGATCTGGATCGCGTCGACGATCTTCTCGATCGCCTCGTCCTGACCGAAAATGTACTTCTTGAGATCGTCGCGGAGCGTCCGCAAACGATCCTTTTCGTCGGCGACGACCGTCTTCGGCGGGATCTTCGCCATCCGCGCGATCGTGTTCTCGACCATCTGAACGGTGACGGTCGTCGGCCGCGAATCCGGCGGCAGCAATTTCATCGCCGCGCCGACCTCGTCGATGACGTCGATCGCCTTGTCGGGCAGGAACCTGTCGTTGATGTACTTTCCGGCGAGTTCGGCGGCGACTTCGAGCGACTCGTCCGAGTACTTGATGCCGTGATGTTCTTCGTAGAACTTTTTGAGGCCTTTGAGAATATCGACGGTTTCGGCGACGGTCGGCTCGTTGATCTCGATCTTTTGAAAGCGGCGTGCAAGCGCCCGGTCGCGTTCGAAGGCGGCCTTGTACTCGGCGAAGGTCGTCGAGCCGATACACCGCAGTTCGCCGTTCGCCAGCGCGGGTTTGAGGATGTTCGACGCGTCCATCGCTCCGCCCGAAACGGCTCCGGCACCAACGATCGTGTGGATCTCATCGATGAACAGGATCGCTTTTTCCTCTTTCTTGAGATCGACGATGATCGATTTGAACCGCTCCTCGAAATCGCCGCGATAGCGAGTTCCCGCGAGAACGGCGCCCATATCGAGCTGGAAAACCTTTGCGTCCGCGATCTCGTCCGGCACCTCGCCGTTCGCGATCTTGAGCGCGAGTCCTTCGGCCAGCGCGGTTTTTCCAACCCCGGGTTCGCCGACGTAGAGCGGATTGTTCTTCTTGCGCCGGCAAAGAACCTGGATCGTGCGCTCGATCTCGGGCTGGCGGCCGATGATCGGATCGATCTTGCCTTCCTTCGCGAGCGCGACAAGTTCTTCGGTGTATGCCTCGAGCGGCTTCATCCGCTTCGGCCGTCCGGCGCGCTCTTCGGCGAATTCCTCGTCC
>JAKOSS010000747.1 GCA_029777145.1 Acidobacteriota bacterium
CGGATTCCCAAGCCGGAGCGATCAACGGTTTGCGTTCCTTTGTACAGCAGACAAGGTGATAGAGAAAATTCGTGTGAGACATGAGTTGATTGTCCTTAAAGTGAGATTTTGATCTAGCATGTCGCAATCATATGTGACGCCGTGATTTGTGGCAATTGCGAATTCTTGGATCTCGCGTTTCACACGCTCCCGATCGATCATTGGAACGCGCACACCAGGTTCCGCCTGACGGCGCGGAGAAAGTAAAAAGTGAAAAGTGAAAAAGGCGGGAAGTCGCGGCGACCTTTTGCCTTGTCACTTTGTACTTTTAGAGTCCCTGGTTTCCGCCCGTGGAATTTGATTAGAGCGTGCGGAGCACGCGTCGTGTCGATAGCACCATGTGGAGCGAAGCGGAACCAAGGAGAAAGGGCGAGCGGGTGATGGGGGGAGTGGGAGAGAATTGGTGAAATTCGCGGCGACAAAAAGTAAAAAGTAAAAAGTGAAAAGTAAAAAGTAAAAAAGGCGGAGAAAGTAATAAGTAAAAAGTAAAAAAAGGCGGGAAGTCGAGCGGGTGATGGGGAGAGTGGGAGAGAATTGGTGAAATTCGCGGCTGCAGAAAGTAAAAAGTAAAAAGTAGAAAGTTAAAAGTAAAAAGTAAAAAAGCAGAAAGTCGTTATGACCTTCCGCTTTTTTACTTTTTACCTTTTACTTTTTACCTTCTATTCGTCTTCTTCGTGCGCGCGGACACGGCCCGAGGCGATCGCATCGTCGATCACCTTCTGCGCGAGGTTGCCCGGCAGCGGGTCGTAATGCGAGAACTGCATGTGATAACTGCCGCGGGCCTGCGTCACCGAATTGAGCTTCGACTGATAGTCGAGCATCTCCGACAACGGGACCTGAGCCTTGATCACCTGCTGCTTGCCGCGCATGTCCATGCCCTGGACGCGGCCGCGGCGCGAGTTCATGTCGCCCATGATGTCGCCCGAAACTTCCTGCGGGCAGAACACCTCGACGTCCATGATCGGCTCGAGCAGCGTCGGGCGGGCCTTTTCCATCGCCGCGCGGAACGCCTTGCGGCCGGCCGCCTTGAACGAATGTTCGTCGGAATCGACCGTGTGATAGCTGCCGTCGATCAGCGTGACGCGGAAATCGACGAGCGGATAACCGGCGACGGCGCCGTTTGAAGCCGCCTCAACGATCCCTTTCTCGACCGCCGGACGGAAGTTCTGCGGGATCGCACCGCCGAAGATCTTGTCGACGAACTCAAAGCCCGCGCCGCGATCGAGCGGTTCGAAGATGCACTTGCAGTCGCCGAACTGTCCGCGTCCGCCCGACTGTTTCTTGTGCCGTCCCTGAACCTCTGCCGACGACGTGATCGTTTCCTTGTAGGGAACCTTCGGCGGATGGAGATCAACCTCGACGTGATAGCGCTTGTGCAGCTTGTCGACGACCGTTTCGATATGCAGCTGGCCAGAACCGGAAAGGATGAATTCCTTCGTCTGGGCGTCGCGGTCGAAATGGAGGCTCGGATCTTCCTCGAGGATCTTGTGCAGCGCGACCGAGATCTTCTCTTCGTCGGCGCGCGACTTCGGCTCGATCGCAAAGGCGATCGCCGCTTCCGGATACTCGACCGCCGGATAGACGATCGCGCTGGCCTTGTCGCACAGCGTGTCGCCGGTCTGCGTGTCCTTGAGCTTGACGACGGCGATGATGTCGCCGGTGCGCGCTTCGTTGACCTTGTCGAGCGCCTTGCCGTTGATCACGTGAAGCGCGCCGAGACGCTCGGCCGTGTCGCGGCTCGAGTTGTAAACGGTGGCGTCGGACGCGACCTTGCCGGAAATGACCTTCATGACGTTGATCCGGCCGGCGAACGGATCGGCGATCGTGCGGAACACATAGGCCGAGAATGGCTCGTCGTTCGAGTACTTGCGTGAGAGCTTGTCGCCGACGCCTTCCGGATTGCCGTAACCGAACTCCGCCTCGTGTGTTGCCGGGTTCGGACCGAATTCGACGATGTGATCGAGCAGGACCGAAAGTCCGGCGAGCGTCGTCGATGAGACGGCGTAAACCGGGCAGAGCTTACTCGCAGCGATCGCTTTCGCAAGGTTCGCGACGACTTCGTCCTCTTCAAGCGTTCCGTTTTCGAAATACTTTTCCATCAGCGCGTCGTCGGATTCGGCGACGATCTCGACGAGCCGTTCGCGTGTCTTTTCAAAATTGTCGCGGCCGGTTTCAGGGATCGGAATTTCCTTCGCTTTGCCGTTCTCATCGAATTCGTACGCTTTCTGATGGACGACGTCGACGACGCCCTTGAAGTTAAGTTCGGATCCGATCGGCAGCGTGAACGGGACGACCGAACGCGCGAACGACTCGGTCGCGGTATCGAGCGCATGGCCGAAATCCGAGTGCTCCTTGTCGAGCTTGTTGATGATCATGAACCGCGGAAGGATGAACTCGTTCGCGTAATTCCACGTCTTTTCGGTCTGGACCTCGATGCCCTTGACGCCGTCAACGACGACCAGCGCGAGATCGGCGACGCGCACTGCCGGACGCGCGTGCGAGACGAACGCGGCGTATCCGGGAGTATCGATCAGATTTACCTTTTTGTCCTTGTATTCGAGGTGGGCGAAGTTGTTGTTGAGCGAGATCTTCCGTTCGATCGAATCTTCTTCGAAATCGGTGACGGTCGTCCCTTCATCGACGTGGCCCCAGCGGGGTGTTGCACCGGCAACGTACATCAGCGACGCGACGAGCTGGGTTTTACCCGCGTCGCCGTGCCCGATGACAGCCAGATTCCTGAGATCTTCAGTGGCGAATGCTTTCATGGTCGGCAGATTTCTCCTTAATTAGAAAAGATTGGATTGCGCCCGGTCC
>JAKOSS010000748.1 GCA_029777145.1 Acidobacteriota bacterium
CTCGCCCTTGGTGTTGATGAAACCGGCCTTGCCGTCAACCGTGATCTTCGCCAAGCCCTCGGAGAAACCTTTTCCCCAATCGATCACTTCACTCGGGTACGTTTCAAAGCACCGGTTGAGCGCAATGCTCTGTGAAAATGGCAACTTTGCGCAGTATTCTCGATTCTTGTTTTTTTCAGGTTGCCTGGCGCGCGCATTCAAGAGGCGTTCTTTGTCATAACTTTCCTGAGCCGCCAGGACAAGCGGAGTCAGAAAAAGCAGGATCAATGTGATTGCAGTTCGCATCAGGTTAACGCCGCGTGAACGCGGAACTCCAAACAGGCCGCGTGAACGCGGAACTCCAAACCCGGACTCCGAAATTATCTGAACTGTCCCAAAAATCTGACGTCGTTCTCGAACATCAAGCGGATGTCGTCGAGCGCGTACATCAGCGCGCACATGCGTTCGAGGCCGAAGCCGAATGCGAAGCCCGAATAAACGGCCGGATCGACGTTACCATTTCATTTAGAATTGGCCCGATCCGTTTCGAATTTCTCCAATATCGAAAATCGGAATCGGCGACATTCAGAGCACCAGGCCAAGATCCTCTTGCGTTGAGCCTTTTCGTCTACATTGACGTTAATGGTCCACTCGATCATTTTTGAATGACCGCATTTCAGATGCCTCAATCGCAAATTTGAGCCTACCATTTACCTAAACTGTCCCAAAAATCGGACGTCGTTCTCGAACATCAGGCGGATGTCGTCGAGCGCGTACATCAGAGCGCACATGCGCTCGAGCCCGAAGCCGAACGCGAAGCCCGAATAAACGGTCGGATCGACGCCGCAGTTCTCGAGCACGTTCGGATGCACCATTCCGCAGCCGCCGAGTTCGATCCAGCCCGAGCCTTTGCACGGGCGGCAGCGGGCACCGTCTGACTGGCCCGTTCCCGAACACTTGAAGCACGAAAAGTCGAATTCCGCGCTCGGTTCGGTGAAAGGGAAGTAGCTCGGCCGCATCCGGACCTTTGTGTTCTCGCCGAAAAGCCGGCGCAGCCACTCGGCGACCGTGCCCTTCAGATGCGCCATCGTGATGCCTTTATCGACGCACAGGCCTTCGATCTGATGGAACATCGGAACATGCGTCGGATCGGGTGTATCGCGCCGGAAGACACGTCCCGGAGCGATGATCCGCAAGGGCACGCCGCGGCGTTCCATCGCGCGGATCTGGACCGTCGAGGTCTGCGAACGGAGCGCAAAGCCGGTCGTTGTGTAGAACGTGTCCTGCGACTCGCGCGCCGGATGCCCGTCGGGAATGTTCAGCGCGTCGAAGTTGTAGTAATCGGTCTCGATCTCGCGGTCGTCCTCGATCGCGTAACCCATCGACACGAAAATGTCCTCGATCTGCTGCCGGAGCAGCGTGATCAGGTGCAGGTGTCCGACGCGCGGACGACGTCCCGGAAGCGTGACATCGACGCGTTCGCGTTCGGTCTTCGCTTTCGAGATGTAGTCATTGAGCGCCGATTCGGTCTCGTCGATCGCTGAGACGATCCGCCGTTCGACCGATTGCACGAACTGGCCGAACGACCCGCGTTCTTCGGGCGCGACACGGCCAATGAGCTTTTTCGCGTTCGCGATCTCGCTCTTTTTGCCCGTGTGGCGCGTCTTGAACTCACCGATCTCGCGTTGCAGGTTCTCCGCCGCCGCGAGTCCGAGATCGTTGAACTTGTTGCGCAAATCAACAAAGCGTCCGAATTCTTGCTCGAACGCTTCGCGGATCTTCTCGACTTGTTTCTTTTCCTCAGACATAAGTCAAACGAATTCCGCTCGCCGGGAACGTAAAGTTGGTCCCGGCGACAGCAAAATCAAAATTGAAACGTCGATCCGTCATTCACTAAGCAGTAGCCTGCTTGCTGATCGCGTCCTTCGCCTGTCCGGCGAGCGCCGCGAACGATTCCGGCTGTTTCACCGCGAGATCCGCAAGCACTTTGCGATCGAGTTCGACGCCGGCCAGTTTAAGGCCGTGCATGAACTGCGAATACTTCATCTCGTTCAGGCGGCAGGCGGCGTTGATGCGGACGATCCACAGTTTGCGGAAGTCGCGCTTTTTCAGCTTGCGGCCGGTATAGGCGAAATTAAGTGCGCGCTCAACCGATTCCTTGGCCGAACGATAAAGTTTTGACTTGGTGCCGCGATAGCCTTTGGCTAGCGACAATATCTTTTTGCGCTTCTCGGTGCGCTTGTTTCCACGTTTTGCACGAGGCATTTCGATGTCCTCCTAAAATCCCTATTTGATCTTGGATCTTTGACCTTTGATCTTTGAACTAATTCCTTTGACTCTCGAATCGTTTGGATGACTGTGGATTCAGACCGCAATCCGCAATCCCAAATCCCAATCCCCAAATGACTAGTCTCTTCCGTACGGCAGCATCTTCTCGACGCGCTTCTGATCGCCTTCCGAAACGATCGTGTCGATGTCGAGATTCCGCTTGCGCTTGTTCGTCTTCTTCGTCAGAATGTGCCGCGCATGGCTGTGTCCGCGTTTGAACTTTCCGGTCGCCGTCGAACGGAAGCGCTTTGCCGCGCCCTTGTGTGTTTTCAGTTTTGGCATAGTTACTCCATTTGCGATTTGCGATTTTCAATTTGCGATTGGAACTGAACCCAATATCCGCAATCAGAAATCCCAAATCCGAATTACTTTTTCTTGGGGACAAAGATCGTAAACATCTGATAGCCTTCCATTTTCGGGGCGACTTCGATGTCCGCGATGTCCGCCAGATCTATTTTCAACTTTCCGAGGATTGCCGCGCCGAGCTCGCGGTGCGTCATTTCGCGTCCGCGGAAGGCGATCGTCGCCCTCACCTTGTCGCCCTCGGTCAACCAACCGCGCGCGCGCTCCATCCGATAGCTGTAATCGTGATCGTCGGTCGCGGGCCGGAACTTGATCTCCTTGACCTGAACTGTCGTCTGCTTCTTCTTGGCCTCGTGCTGTTTCTTTTTCTGTTCGTAAAGAAACTTGCCGTAGTCAATGATTCGGCAAACCGGCGGCTGGGCGTTCGCTGCGATCTCAACCAGATCCAAACCCAGTCCGCGCGCCTGCTGGACCGCGTCCCGCGTGTCCATAACCCCGATCTGTTCGCCGTCCGGTCCGATCACGCGCACCGCGGGCACGCGGATGCGTTCGTTTGTTCGGTGAAGCGGCTGACGTCTGTGGTCAAATCGGCCTCGGCCTCTGTGTATTGCGATAAACTTACCTCCTTTCGTCGGTTTAGGATGTTTAGGAAGTTCAGGAAGTTGGGGAAGTCGTGCAACATTCGGGGGTGTGGGAAGATCAATAACCAATCTTTCCAATGTTTTGGAGCCTCCAAAACTTCCCAAATTTTCCGACAGTCCGATACTTCCTAAACTTTCAAGACTTTCAAAACTTCCTAAACCTCATTGACAAGTGCCCGAGTCTTCTTCAGCCTCGCGGCAATTTCCTTAAACTGCTCCAACGACATCTGTCCGATGTCGCCCTTTACCTTTTCGCGAACCGAGATCTTGTTCTCTTCAAGTTCCTTGTCACCCAGGACCAGCATGAACGGGACCTTCTGCAGTTGGGCGTCGCGAATCTTAGCGCCGATCTTGTCGCTTTTCAAGTTGACCTCGACGCGGAAACCGGCTTCCTTGAGTTCATTTCCGATCGCCTCGGCGTAATCGTTGATCCGATCGGTGATCGGCAGGACCGCGACCTGGACCGGCGCGAGCCAGAACGGAAACGCTCCCGCGTAATGTTCGATCAGAACGCCGAAGAACCTTTCAACCGACCCGAACAGCGCGCGATGGACCATTACCGGTCGGTGCGGCTTGTTGTCGTCGCCGATGAATTCGAGTTGGAACCGCTCCGGCAGGTTGAAGTCGAACTGCACGGTCGACAACTGCCACAGGCGTCCGATCGAGTCCTCGACCTTGATGTCGATCTTCGGTCCGTAAAACGCGGCCTCGCCCTCGATCCGTTCGTAACCGATCCCGCGTTTGTTCAACGCATCGACCAACGCCGCCTCGGCGCTTTCCCAATCGGCGTCCGAGCCCAGATATCCCTTGTTGTCCGCACCGCCGCGGACCGAGAGTTCGACCTTGAACTTCTCGAACCCGAAGGTCTTGAAGACGTCGTA
>JAKOSS010000749.1 GCA_029777145.1 Acidobacteriota bacterium
AATTTTGACCGTACGGATGCCGCCCGGCGCATCAAGGATCTGGCGTACGAGGACATCGGATACGCGCGGGTCGATCATGCGCGTGCCGATCGCCAGGGTTTTCCGGAAGTCGTGTTCGGACAGGGAAAATCGGTCGGACAGATCGTCGGGATCTTTGAAAAACTTGCGGCGCGTTCGCCGAACGTCCTCGTGACACGTACTACTCCCGAGGTCTACGGCCAGGTTCGCAACGTCTTTACCGAAGCCGAATGGCACGAAGATGCGCGGATCATCCGGCTTTTCCGTGACAAGACGGAACTCGGAACCGGCGAGATCGCCGTCGTTACCGCCGGTACGAGCGATATCCCGGTCGCCGAGGAGTCGGCGCTCACCGCTGAAACGATGGGCAATCGCGTACGGCGCGTCTGGGACGCGGGAGTTGCCGGAATTCACCGCATTTTGTCTGAAAGGGAAATGCTGCAGGGAGCGAAGGTTGTCATCGTCGCCGCGGGAATGGAAGGCGCGCTGCCGTCGGTCGTCGGCGGACTCGTCAAGGTTCCCGTCATCGCCGTCCCGACTTCCGTCGGCTACGGTGCCAGTTTCGGCGGAATCGCCGCGCTTCTCGGAATGCTCAACTCATGCGCCTCAAACGTCACGGTCGTCAACATCGACAACGGCTTCGGCGCCGGATTCGTCGCGAGTTTGATTAACCGGAAAATCCAGGATTCCAAGATTCCATAATTCCAAGCGGAGCATTCCAGGCGACGCATTCCTGATCGGTCTGCATCAAGACTAGGAATTTGTAATTCGACAGCTTTGCCTTAAATTTTGGAATGCTCTGCCTGGAATTTTGGAATCAGTGGAATCTCTACGGGTTGAGCAGCACGTAAAGTTTGTCCGCCCAGTCGGATTTTGACGAGCGGAGCAGTTCGTATTGGATCAGCGCGGAATCGCGGTCGCCGTTCTTGAGATAGGCCCGGCCGAGGTTGTATCGGGCCTTGTCAAAGTCGGGATTGTAGCCGATCGCGGAGTTGAAAGCGTCGATGCTGTCCTGCGTCTGGCCGGTCTCGAAATAGCACTCGCCGAGATAGTTGAAGGTCTTCGCGTCGGGTTTGAAGGTTTTGAGTTGCTCGAACGCTCCGACGGCTTCCGGGAATCGCTTGAGTCTGAAGTATGCCAGCCCGAGTTGTTCGTAAACGGCTGCGTAATCTGGCTTTAGAGCAAGCGCGCGGCGATAGGCGAGAATTTCTTCGTCGGTGCGATTGAGCTTGCCGAGGCTCAGGCCGTAGGCGAATTGCGCGTCCGCGTTGTCGGCGTCGAGTCGGGTTGCCGTCCGATAAGCATCGGCCGCTTCTTTGTAGTCTTTCAGAGCATAATTCGACGCGCCGATGTTGACGAACACTTCGGCCCATTCCGGACGCAGTTTCGCGGCCTGCTTCGAGGCTCTCAGCGATTCCGCCGGACGTCCGAGCATCCCATAGCAAAAGCCGATCTGATACCACGCCTCGGCATAGCTGGGATCCGTCTCCGCCGCCTTTTCAAAGAACGTCACGGCGCGCGTGTAATCGTCCCGTGACAATTGTGCAAGCCCTTGCGAATAAAGACGTTCGGCGCCGGCTCGCTTCGATTTCGCGGTCTCGCTACTGAGTGCGGCGAACGATTGCAGATCGCCGACCTTCAGCGCCGTGATCCGCTCGGCCGGGACCGCAAAGTTCAGGCTCTGGCCTTCGGCCGCCTGGAGCGTCGCGACGCCGATCACTTGTCCGAACATGTTCACGACCGGGCTTCCCGACGATCCGGGCGAGATCGGAGCCGTGATCTGAATGATCTTTCCGTAGCCCGAGATCTCGCGGACGGCCGACACGATGCCGTTCGAAACCGATCCTTCGAGTCCGAAAGGATTGCCGACGACGACGACCGATTCGCCTTCCTGCGGGACGCGTTTGACGATCGGCAATGCGACCGCAAACTCTTTAGGCACATCAACTTGCAGCAATGCCAGATCGCCTTCGCCATCAACTGCGAGGACGCCCTTCACCGGATATTTCCGGCCGTTGAAGAGATGGATCTCGGCCCGCGCGGACCGTTCAATGACATGTTGGTTAGTGATGATCTTGTCCGACGAGATAAAAAAGCCGCTACCGCGTGAGATCGTGGTTCCGCGTGAATCGAAGGTCTCGATGGCGACCGCTGAAGGCTTGATCCGTTTGACGAGTTCCGGAAGGTAGTCCTGCGCGCGAACGAGCGTCCCCGCCGTCGCGAGCATCAGAAAGAGGTAGATCGTGGTCCTTCCGAACATCAGCAGCTAATTTCCCGAAAGCGCGTCCGAGACCGAGTCGATCGTGACCTCCGAGATCGACCTCGTCGCGCGGTTGACGAGTTCGACGATGCCTTCCGCGGCGCGTTTTCCGACGTTGATCCGATGCGGGATGCCGATCAGATCCGCGTCCTTGAATTTGACGCCGGCGCGTTCGTCGCGGTCATCGAGCAAGACATTGAGCCCGTCACGCGTCAGTTCACGATAGAGCCTTCTTCCGAGTTCCAATAACGAACCGTCACGAACGTTGGTTATTGTGATTACGACATCGAAAGGCGCGATCGCGGGTGTCCAGATTATACCATCGACATCGTGATTCTGCTCGATGACGGCCGCCATGATGCGCTCGACGCCGATGCCGTAACTGCCCATGACGATCGGGACGGCCTTGCCGTTTTCGTCGAGAACCCGCGCGCCCATCGACTCGGAATACTTCGTTCCAAGCTTGAAGATATGGCCTACCTCGAGCGACTTGGCGACCTCGAGACGTCCGTTTTCGCATTCCGGACAACCTTCGCCGGAACCGACGAGCCGCAGGTCGGACCAAACATCGACCGGAATGTCGCGTTCGACATTGACGCCGCGCAGGTGGAAATCGTCGCGGTTCGCGCCGGTCGTCATGTTAGACCGGCCATTCAGCGACGCATCGGCGACGATCTTCACTTTCTTTCCGCGTTCGGCGGACTTTTGCCGCGCGTTGACCGCGCCGAGGCTGCCGGCATGTGCGCCGAGAAGTTCGAAGATCTCGTCGTCGGCCGCCGCGCGTACTTCTTCGGCTCCGAGCGCGTCCTGAAGTTTCGTTTCCTGCAGCTGATGATCGCCGCGCAGCAGCGCGATCACGAACTCCGATTCATCGCCGTTTCGGGCGATGCAAATCAGCGATTTGATCTGCCGGTCGGCCGCCGCGCCGCCGTCAAAGTTTGCCAGCTGCTCGATCGTGCGGACGCCGGGCGTCGGAAATTCTTCCGGCGCGTCCGGGCCCGGATCATCGTTGACCGGTGCGATTCGCGACGTCGCTTTTTCGACGTTCGCGGCGTACGCACAACTTTCGCACGTCGCGATGAGATCCTCGCCGGCGTCGGTCCTGACCATGAATTCGGTCGATGCCGATCCGCCCATCGCGCCCGACGACGCTTCGACCATAACGAACTTCATACCGCAGCGCGTGAAGATCTTCTTATACGCTTCGCGGTGTTTCTCGAATGATTCGTCAAGCCCGTCGCGGTTGAGATCGAACGAATACGAGTCTTTCATGGTGAACTGCCTGACGCGCAGCAAGCCCGATTTCGGCCGCGCCTCGTCACGGAATTTCGTCTGGATCTGGTACCAGATCTGCGGCAGTTGCTTGTAGGAACGGAGTTCGTTGCGGGCGATCGAGGTGAAAACCTCCTCGTGCGTCATGCCGAGACAAAGGTCGGCGCCCTTGCGGTCCTTGAGCCGGAACATGTTGTCGCCCATCAGCTGCCAGCGTCCGGTTTCGTCCCAGATCTCGCGCGGATTGAGCGCCGGAAGATAGAACTCCTGCGCACCAATCGCCGCCATTTCCTCGCGGATGATCGCCTCGACGCGCTTGAGTACCATCTGCGTCAGCGGAAGGTACGAGTAAATGCCGGCGGCGAGTTGGCGGATCATTCCCGCGCGAAGCAACAGACGGTGCGAGGCGCACTCGGCGTCAGCGGGCGTTTCTTTGACTGTCGGAATAAAAAGTTGTGACCAAAACAAAGCATTTGGGAATTCGGATTCTTGATTTCGGATTTACCGTGCGCCGAATTCGCAGGTCTATTTTACGGGGAAAAGGAGAAGGGGGAAAACGAGAAAGGGAGAAAAGGAGAAGGGGAGAAAGGGGGAAATTGGAGTCAGAACCGGGAGCGGCAGCGACCGGGTTCGGTAGAGATAATGGATGATGGATCATGGATGTAATCCCAAATCCCAAATCCCAAATCCCAAATCCCAAATCCCAATTCCCAAATTATCTGATTCCATTTCCGTCGAGGCCGGTGTACACGTCGTCCGAGTACATCCCGAGCCAGCTGTCGGAATCCGGCGTTTTGAAAAGGTCGCGGTAGATCTCGGCGTTCAGCGCTTCGAGCGCCGGCCGTGCCGACCGGTTCATTCGCGTGTAGATCTGCGGCCGGAGGATCAGGTCGTTCCGCGTCGAATCGATCGCGACGAGCGTCCGCAGTTTCGCGATCATCCGTTCAAAGT
>JAKOSS010000750.1 GCA_029777145.1 Acidobacteriota bacterium
CCTTCGGGTGGGGTTACGCCGAGATCGCGCTGACGACGCACGACCGCGGCGGCATCACCGATTTCGATTTCGCCGTCGCGCGCGAGATCGAATCGATCTAATCCGGCAGATTCTCGCTCAGGAACCTTGCGACGTTTCCGCCCATGATCGAGCGAATGTCAGCCTCTGAAAACCCGGCACGGAGCAGGGCGTCGGTGATCAGTGCCATTCCGGACGCGTCGAACGGCGTCGTCACCGAACCGTCGAAGTCGGATCCGAGCGCGACGTGTTCCACCCCGCCGACGTCGACCGTATGTTTGATCGCGCGGACGATCGCGTCGGCGTCGGTTCCGCAAACGGCCGTATCCCAAAAACCGATCCCGATGACGCCACCCTTGGCAGCGATCGCGCGGATCTGATCATCGGTGAGATTACGCTGGTTATTGCAGGTTCCGCGGACGCCGGTGTGCGAAACGACAACGGGGCGGGTCGCCATCGCGAGGACATCGTCGATCGTCTTCGACGAAGCGTGAGCGAGATCGACGATCATCCGTTTCTCCTCCATTCTGCGGATCATCTCGCGCCCGGCGTCGGTCAATCCGTACTTCTTGGCGCCGTGCGCCGATCCGCCCATTTCCGTGTCGAAGAAGTGCGACGGCGACATCATCCGGAATCCGGCGTCGAAGAGAACATCGACATTCTCGACCTTGCCGTCAAGCGCCTGCGCACCCTCGATCCCGAGCCAGCCGCCGACGATCTTCTCCGATTTTCGCCGTTCGAGAAACGCGGCGAGATCCGCTTTCGATCTGATCAGGACCAATTTTCCGCCCGATTCGGCGGCATATTCGTGCAAATGCGCTGCTTGCCACAACGCCCGTTTCGTCAGGCTCGTGAGGTTCTCGAACGGCTGTCGCTGCGCGAGCGCGAGCCAGAAAATATTGTCGGTCTTGTCCGAGTTCGACTCGATGTTCATCCCGCGCGGCGTTTTAGTGACGACGGTGAACGCCTGCAGCGCGACGTTCCCCTCGAGAAGTCGCGGCAGATCGACCTGATTCGACGACTGACGATCGTTGAGATCGTAGTTCCAAAGCAGTGAATCGGCGTGAAGGTCAGCGACCGTCAGCGTTTCATGAAGGCGTTTTGCCTGTTCCGAAACCTCGTACGGCGGCGGATTGATGACAACGTTGAACCGCTTCGCGATCAACCCCGGTGCGAAGCCGAAGAAAAACACGAGAAACGCGATGACCGGCAACGCGACTGCGATCGAAATGCGAGTGACCCATTTCATATGAATTGAACCCTAATTTGAGCGCTTGCAGACTGTTCCCGCAGTTCTCCGCAGATCAGCGCACGTTCGATCGCCGGACCCGCCGCTCGTCGACAGCCTGCGGTGACGAACAATTGCAGGCGAAATGCGGTTAAGTGATCAGAGTTAATTCGCGAGAACCCGCGGGCAATAACAAGGCCGGGCTTTGGAGGCCCGGCCACGTCAAGCTCAGTGATTCTGACGACCCGGTATCGGAATGTCGCCGTTTGCGCCGAACTGGCTTTCGCCCGGAACCCCGGTCGAACTGTACATCACGTACCACTTACCGTTCGAAGGC
>JAKOSS010000751.1 GCA_029777145.1 Acidobacteriota bacterium
GGAAAGAAATAGGAAAGGGCGAAGATGTCTTGATTGACGGGATCGTCGGATCAACGGTGCATCACACGCTTTTGGCGTGCGATCACGCCTGATCCGGGATCCCGAAACTCTATGTCAGATCGCGGAGCGAATGGTCGGGAACCGATCGTTCGCGATCGACGCGATAAGTCGCGGGTGTCGGCGGCCGGGGGACAGCATATCCACCGATCAAAAGATATTCGGCATTATTCTCGTTCAGCAAACGCAAAAACTCTTTGAAGTCTTGCGGAATTCTCATCATAACCGTACGCAACCTGACGCATCATTTCCATTGCTTCCAAACGCGTTTCGGGAGTTTGAGCGAGCCAATATGCTTTTTCGTCCGATTCGTGAATTGACGTGACCTTGACAACCTCGCGGGCGACGACGCGAAATTCCCGCTCGCGAAAGACGCGCTTCGGTCGGTCGTCCTTTGAATTGCCGCAGCCACTCTGATCAGGAGAAAGCAAGCGAATTCTCCATCTGATTCGTTGATCCGCCTTCAATTCAAATTCCGCAAGAATTCACTTTTCCAGCAAAAACCCAAATTCGAGCCGTTCAGATAGTGACTCTTCCCGAGTGTTTACCAATAAAAGCACGCCAAAATTCAGTACTTCGATCGGTATCTTGCTATGAAAAAATCAAGACTCTTTTATGCGTTTGCAATACTATTCGGGAATTTTCTTCTGATCCATCAGGCATCGGCTCAGGGGCTCGAAACAAACCCGCTGGTGGAGATCAAGAACTCGTCAGGCGAGACGCGGAAGATCTGCATGCACAAGCCGCAGACGATCACGCTTTTTGCGATCGGCTGTGTAACTTTGAAAAACAACGAGTCGGTCTACTGGAACCGCGAAGGCGTTTTCACGCCGTTCAAGGTCAAGGTATATACGGTGCAGAAGATCCTCGACAAATATCTTTACACACGCGATCTTCCGTCCGATACGGGAAAGATAATCATCGGAAGCGGCAAGCGGTTCGGCTTCAGCCGTTTCAAGAACATTGCCACCAAGTATGTCCTGAAAGTCTGCAATACGCGCTACCCCGACAAGGTGTATTTCGTTCTCGGATTTGAGACAAACTACGGAACCTGGACGGAAGGTTGGTGGAATGTTGAAAAGGGCAAATGCATCGAGATCCCGGTCAGCCGGCGGCTCAAGGAAAAGCACAACATTCCTTACGGCACGCTTCCGCGAACTTTTTATTACGCGAGGACCTACTACGGAAAAGAGTCTCTATATTGGAGAGGCGGCGAGGGCGACGCCGGATTATGCATCAACACTGCGAAGGCGTTTTCAAAGCTGCAGTTCAGACAAGACGGAACGAGCGTGAGGACTCCCGAACCATGCACGGCAACGAATGAAGAGATCGTCAAGTTCAGACGCCTTCCGGATCCGTCAGTCAAGCAAGAGATTTATCGGCTCGATTTCTGAGATGAGGAGAAAAAAGATGAAAATACTGCTTTCCGCATTGCTGCTCTTACTTTTGAATTTCAATTCGCAGGCCCAAAAGGAGATCGAGTTCAAGACGGTTTCGGGAAAGTTCGCGGAGTCGGCTTCGAAGTACGACCGAGAGAATGTCGTTGAATTTTTCAAGAAGGATCAGGCCGACGGACGATACAGTGCAGTCGTTTCGATTGATCGGGGCAAGGCCGCCATTGATCGTTTTCCTCTGCCGGATCCGGAATTTACCTGGTCGATCATGGAGCCGATGTCCGTATTTTTCGCGAATGTCGACGACGATCCCGACAACGAGCTTCTCATTATCGACCGGAACATGACCGGCGTCGGCCCGACCGGCAATGAGTACTTCTATCGAACGCGGGTTTACGATTGGACCGGATCGGATTTTCGTCATCTTGAAGATGTCAGCGAAAAGATCGGAACGGCGGATACGCCGGCCGCGGTGAAAGAAATTCTCAAGATCCCGACGGCGACGAAATCCCAAAAGCCCGACATCGCCGCCTTCAACGCAAAGATCAAAGATGCGGCGCGAAAGAAAGAGTTTTGGGTTGGAATGCCGACGCTCGTCGCGGCAATGTTCGTCGGGAAGTTCGGGGAAACGAAGGAGCGGACCATCACGATCACCGCGCCGTCGTCGGAATCAGCCGATCGCCTGGATGTGGTCATTACGGATGATGGGATGGCCGACGATTCGGTTCGCAGCGTGCGGTTCAAATTAATCCTGCGATCCGACGCGGCGGGCGTCTGGTATCTGGATTCGGCCGACAAAGCGCAGCGTTGCTGGCAAGGCCGCGGACACGAGGATTATTCGGGCGCTCCGTGTGTATAATCCCTTCAACCGTGCATATGAGTCTTCAAAAACTGATCATCGATCTTGTCGAATTCAACGAATGGGCGAACCGTCGCTATCTCGAATGGTTGTCGCCGCAACCGGACGAGGTTCTCGGCCGCGAGATACCTTCGAGCTGTCCGAGCATTCTTCAAACGCTTAAGCATATCTGGGAAGCGCAGGAATATTGGTACGGGGTCGTCGCCGACAGCGAGGATTTCGTCCGCGTCTGGGAGATCGAGAGTCCGACGCGGCAGATGATCTTCGACGGTCTTTCTTCAAACTCGCGAAAACTCGCCGATTGTGTTCGAACGCTTTCTGAAAACGCGCTCGCAAAGAAGCAGCGGATCGAGAACGACTGGCTCAATTGCGAACTGACGAAGTACGAATACCTTCAGCAGGTTCTTAATCACGCGACTTATCACCGCGGACAGATCGTCACGATAGCCCACAACCTTGGGATCACCGGCGCACCCGGAACGGATTTTCTGATCTGGGCGACGCGCGGCGGTTAATATCAGATCAGCCAAAATAGTTGACATGATCGCGCCCAACTTTGATAATTTGGGTGTACATTGTATGTCCAAAAGTGGATTTGGGGGTTTGGGTTATGATCAAAGCCAAAGAGAATCGTGACGATCGATTCAGCATTCGCGCAACCGCGAAGCAAAAGGAATTGATCGCGCATGCCGCTTCGCGAATCAATAAGACGATCAGTGAGTTTGTCTTGGAAAGCGCTCTCGAGGTTGCTGAAGCGTTGGAATTGGACAACGCCGACGTCGTGGTCAATCGTGAAAAGTACAAGCAATTTCTGGCTGCGTTGGAAGACGACGAAGTAAAGCAGGTTCTGAATTTTGTTAAGGATTCCCGCAAGGAGAAACGATCAGCATCTGCAAAATCGATATCGACCATCTTTGAAGAACTTTCCAATGAAGTTCGGCTCGATGACTGGAAGGAACTGCCCGTCGATGGGGCAGACAATCACGACCATTACCTCTACGGGTCGGAAAAGAAAACGGAATGAACCTCTATGAATGAAATCCTCGCCGACACATTTTTTGGGATTGCCCTCGCCAATCCCGCAGATCAATGGCTCAAAGCCGCGAAGCAGTTCAACGAAGAATATCCCGAGGCCCAGTTGGTCACTACCGAAGAGGTTTTGACTGAATTCTTGAATTACTATGCCGCATCAGGACGGCTCCGGCGAAGTGTTGTCGGAGCGATGTGCGAGCAAGTATTGGCTCATCCGGACATCGCGGTCGTGTCTCAATCACACGATTCGTTTGCGAACGGGCTGAACTTGTATCGTAAAAGAGCGGACAAAGGATACAGTCTGACTGATTGCATCTCGATGTCGCTGATGAATGAGCGCGGAATCCAAGTGGTCTTGACGCACGATTATCACTTCGCGCAAGAAGGATTCACGATTTTACTTTAGTTGGGTACGCGCCGACGCTCCTTCCCTTTTCCGAATAGAACTTCGCAAGCGGGTTCTTCCTGAGCAGGTTCAGGCCGCTGACGACGATCTTCGCGTTCAGTTCCGCGCCGGCGAGGCTCGTGTGCGTGTGAGGATCAGCGAAAAGCGGATCGACCTTCTCGGCGCCCAGTTTGTCGTACTCCGCCGCGATCAGTTCGTTGAGATCGACGAACGCGACCTTCCGTTTCGCCGCCACTTCCCGCGCCCACAGTGCGTAATCGCTTGAGTTTCTGACGATCTTTCCGTCCTTCCAGATCTTCCGCGGAACCAAAGAACAGATCACCGGCGTCGCGGCCTTTGCACGTATTTCGTCGACGTACCTGGACAAATACCAGCCGAAGCTGTGGACCGTTTCGGTCTTATGACTGACGGGATCGTAGTATTCCTCCGAATCGTCGCCGGTTCCCGGAAACGATCCCGATACACGCGCGACGTCGCGGTTCGATCCGCCGTCGTTGTGTCCGAATTGGATCAGCACGACATCACCCTTCTTGATCATGCGGAGAACCGCGTTCCAATAACCGAGAGTGATGTACGTGCGGCTGCTGAGTCCGCCGACCGCGCGGTTGACGACGTTGATCTTCTTCGGATCGAAAAACGTCGCGATCGGATCGCCCCAACCCCATTGACCTCCGGCACCGTCGCCCTTGCCGTTGCGGACCGTCGAATCGCCGACGAGAAAAAGGTTTGGCAGTTTCGGATCGGCAGGTTCCGGCAACGGTCGAAGCGGCGCCGGCCGCCTGATCTCCGCCTTCGGAATGGCGTCGCCTTTGTCGGAAAAGAAGCTGCATACAGAACAGTTGCGGATCGATTTCAGTCCTGAAACGACGAGCGACGCGTTGATCTCGGCCGCTTCGGGGCCGGTATGCGTGTGATCTTTCGGAAAAAGAGTCGCGACCTTCTGCTCGCCGAGTTGCTCGTAACGGTCGGCGACGAGGTTCGTGAGATCGATGAAATCGACGCCGCCGAGCTGCGCGAGCCGCGCGGCCCACGCGCTGAATTGACCCGAACCGCGTTCGACCTTTCCGTCTTTCCAGATGTTTCGAACCGTCAATGACAGGATCACCGGCGTCGCGCCTTTGGCACGCGTGTCGGCGATGAATTTCCGCATGTACCAGCCGAATGTATGGACGGTTTCCTTCGTCCCGTCCGGCTTGGTGATCTCTCTTGATTCCTCGCCGAGACCGGGCAACGATCCGCGTGCGGGTTTCTGGTCAGCCGATCCGCCGTCGTTGTGGCCGAACTGGATCAGGACGACGTCGCCGGCTTTGATGTCTTCGAGCACCTTGTCCCACAAGCCTTCGGTGAAGAAAGTCCGGCTGCTGCGTCCGGCCCGCGCGCGGTTGACGACGTTGATCTTCGCCGGATCGAAGAACGACTTGAAAGGATCGCCCCAACCGAGACCGCCGTCCGCGTTGTTGTTTGCCGTTGAATCGCCGATGACGAACAGGCTCGGAAGCTTCGGATTGAGCGGCGTCGGCGACGGATTTTGGGCGTTTGCACCGAGTGCGGATGCGATCAGGAAAAGGGCAAACAGCGCGACGGTTCGGTAGATATGTTTCATGTTCATTTCGATTGCACCGGCGACCATTGCGACCGCTCCGACCAAAAATTGGGTATAATGCGATTTCTAAGTTAAACGATTAATTCTACATTACACATCACGGGATTCGCCCGCGAATTCTCGCGGATCGGCGCGTATGAGACAAAGTAATTTGCCATCCGGCGCGGAAAGTGTCGAGAATGAAAACGCTGAACGGACGGTAGAATCGCGATTCCGCAGCGGTTCTCGGAATCAGCGTCAGTTTGCGAAAATTGGCGGGCACGCACCGCCGCCGAGGATTCATATGAAAAGCATCGTTGCCGTTGTGCTCATTACCATTTGTTCGGCGATCGCGATTGCGCAGCAACCGAATCGTCCGACACTTGTCGCCGGGTTTCCGGTCAACTACGACGAGGACAAGGTCGGTGACTACGTGCTTCCCGATCTGCTCACGACCGCCGCCGGAAAGCCCGTCAAGGATTCAAAAACGTGGATGAAGATCCGCCGTCCGGAACTCTTGAAACTCGTTACCGAGACCGAATTCGGCAAGCAACCGCCGCGTCCGCGCGACCTGAGTTTCGACGTTTTCGACAAAGGCACGAGTGTCTTCGGCGGCAAGGCGATCCGCAAGCAGGTGACGGTCTATTTCACCAAAGACCGGGCGCACAAAATGACATTGCTCATCTACTTGCCCGCCGGTGCGAAATCCCGATCCCCGCTGCTTCTCAACATTTCGTTCTCGGCGCCGAATCAGATCGTCGACGATCCGGGCGTTCGTCTCGGCGAGATCTGGAATCGTGAAGGGAAGAAGGTCACGGCGAATCAGGCAGGCGCGTTCGGCAAGATGAACGTCGAGCAGTTCATCGACGCCGGATTCGGATTCGCGACAGTTTATTACGGCGACATCGAGCCCGATTTCAAGGACGGCATTAAATACGGCATCCGCGGTGTTTATCTCAAGGATGGCCAAACGGCGCCGGCGGACAACGAGTGGGGAGCGATCTCGGCCTGGGCGTGGGGACTGAGCCGCGCGATGGATTATTTCGAGACCGACAGGCAGATCGACGCCAAACGGATCGCGGTCCAGGGAGCGTCGAGGCTCGGAAAGACGGTTCTATGGACAGGCGTCAGCGACCCGCGTTTCAAGATGGTGATCGCCAGTATTTCGGGTGACGGCGGTGCGGCGCTTGCGCGTCGGAATTACGGCGAGACGATCCAACACATCACCGATCCGACCCGCTACTTTTATCAATTCGCGCCGCGTTATCATTCATATGCGGAACGCGTCGGCGAACTTCCGTTCGACGCGCACGCATTGGTCGCGATGATGGCTCCGCGGCCGCTGTTGCTGCAGACCGGAAGCACCGACTTCTGGTCGGATCCAAAAGGCGAGTGGCTTTCCGCGATCGCCGCGGCGCCGGTCTACAAGTTGTTCGGTGAGATGGCTCCGGGAGGCGATCTGCCGGCCCCGAACGATGCGTCGCAACTGCTCAACAGGCTCGGTTACTACATGCACGAGGGCGGGCACACCGTGTTGCCGCAGGATTGGAAGCACTTCATCGAGTACATGAAAAAAGTATCTTTGAGGATTTGCGATCGGTCATGAATGATCGTCCGGGGCCTGAGTCGATTGAATAATAATCGGCGAATTGACGGGCGGCGTTCGAGGAATAAACACATGAGAACACTGATAATGGTATTGGCGCTCGCGATCTCGTTCGGTTTTGGGTTCGCATTCAGGACCGTGATCGCGCAACAGAGCAAACCGGCGAAAAGAGTTACCGGGATCGGCGGCGTGTTCTTCAAATGCAAGGACCCGAAAAAGGTGGCCGAATGGTACAAGACTCACCTCGGGTTGGACGCAAATCAATACGGCGCGAATTTTGAATGGCGCGAGGCCGACGACCCGAAGAAGAAGGGTTCGACACAATGGACGCCGTTCGCGGAATCGACCAAGTATTTCGAGCCTTCAACAAAGGATTTCATGATCAATTATCGCGTTGAGAATCTTGAAGCTCTCGCCGGACAATTGAAGAAAGACGGCGTGACGATCGTCGACAAGGTCCAGTCATTCGAATATGGGAAGTTCCTTCATATCGTCGACATCGAAGGCAACAAGGTCGAACTTTGGGAGCCGGCGGGCGACTAGATTGAAAAAGTTATGAAAGACAACAATTCAAGGGTTTACAAAATGTCGTTTGCGGGCGTTTACCCGCATTACATCGCGAAGGCTGAAAAGAAAGGCCGGACGAAGGCCGAGGTCGACGAGGTCATCTTTTGGCTGACAGGCTACGATACGGATTCGTTGGCGGTGGTGATCGCGAACAAGACCAACTTCGAAGATTTCTTCGCAAACGCGCCGGCGATGAACCCGAACGCATCGAAGATCACCGGCGTGATCTGCGGATATCGGATCGAGGACATCGAGGACCCGGTGATGCGGAAGGTCCGCTACCTCGACAAGCTGATCGACGAACTGGCCAAAGGCAAGGCGATGGAAAAGATCCTGAGGAGTTGAGGAGCTTCTTTCCCGCGAAAGACGCTAAAGACGCGAAATAGAGTCGCCTGAACGTCATTATTCGCGCATTTAGCGGTCAATATCCAAGTATGAAAACGATCGGAATGATCGGCGGGATGAGTTGGGAAAGTTCCGTCGTCTATTACCAGATAATCAACCGCAAGACCAAGGAGCTCCTCGGCGGATCGCATTCGGCGAGATCGCTCATGTATTCGGTCGAGTTCGGTGAGATCGCTGAGTTGCAGCACAAACAAGATTGGGCGCGGCTTGAAGCGATCATGATCGACGCCGCCCGGAGA
>JAKOSS010000752.1 GCA_029777145.1 Acidobacteriota bacterium
GACGAGCATGATTATTGGGCGGCTTACGCGCGCGTCGAACCGCGCTTCGATCCGATCCGCGACGATCCTCGTTTTATCGCGCTCGCCGAACGCCTCGGACCGGTCCCTGACGATGAGATCCATCAGTCGCAGGTCGCGACGAAGATCCTTTCGGTCGAAACGCGCGATCCGAAAACCGTTGAAACAGCGGAGGTTACGCGGGAAGTCGGCGGCCAACGAAGGCCTCTCTGGATCGTTGTCGGAGCGGCGATCGCGCTCGCGTTCGTGGTGATCGGTTGGGGCGCGTACCGCGCCATTTATCCGACGACCGATCTTGTCGTCGTCAATCGGCCCAATTTGTCGAAGGAACCCGCGGGCGTCAAAACGATCGCCGTGCTGCCGTTCAAGACGGATATGCATACGCCCGACGAACAGGGCCTCGGACTCGGACTCGCGGAATCGATCCATCGCAAGCTTGGACAGGCCCGCGGGTTGTCGGTCCGCGCGGCGCTTCTGAACATGCCCGACGAACAATCGCCGGCAAGACTCGGCGAGATATTCGGCGTCGCGTACGTCTTGCGCGGAACGCTCCACGAATCCGGTGAGAAGGTCGAGGTTTCAGCCGAACTCGTCGACACGAAGAGCGAGAACGTGATCTGGACCAAGACGTTCGACGAGAAGCTGACGGATTTTCCGACGCTCCAGGTATCGATCGCCGATCAGGTGCTCAGCGCGTTGACGGTCCAATTGACTTCGGATGAACGGCAGCAGATCGACAAGACATACACCGAGAATTCCGAGGCGTACCAACTGTATCTGGCCGGCCGCTATCTGATGTCGAACCGCTCGGCGGAGAATCTCCGGAAGGCGATCAACACTTTCGAAAAGGCGCGCGATGCGGATCCGAATTTCGCGCTCGCATACGCCGGACTCGCGGACGCATGGTCGCTGCTCAATCTTTATCAGGTGCCGCCACCGGACGAGGCATACGGCATCGGCAAGCAGAACGCGTACAAAGCGCTCGAACTCGATCCGAACCTTGCCGAGGCGCATGCCTCGTTGGGTTACATCCTGCTTTACGGTGAATACCGGCGCAGCGAAGCGGTGAAGGAACTGGAAAAGGCGACCGAGCTGAATCCGTCGTACGCGACGGCCCATCACTGGCTGGCGCTCGCTTACACGTCGATGGGACGGTTCGACGCGGCGATCGCCAGCATCAACAAAGCGATGGATATTGAACGCCGCTCGGCGATCGTCCACACCGCCGCGGCCCTGATCTACAACTACGCGGGCCAGCCCGACGAGGCGCTCAAATTCGCCCGGCAGGCGCTCGAACTCAATCCGGGATTGGTTCCGGTTCACAAGTCGATGCGGATCATTTACGAGTCGATGGGTAATTACGAGGGCGCTCGGTCCGCTTACGACAAGGAACGGCTTTACGCCGGCGGCGACGACGAGAACGATCCGGGCTGGCTGATGATCACGGCGCAGGTCCAGGCGGTCGGCGGCAAGCGCGAAGAAGCAATGGCGAGCCTGAAAAAGGCCGAAGCCGCGCCGATCGTTAAGAACAATGCCCGTGCATACGCCGACGAAATGGCGATCGCGTATTCGATGCTCGGCGACGCGGACAACGCCGTCCGTTGGCTCGCCCGCGCCCGCGAGGTCAGATCCTACAGCCTCAATTTCGCGGCCGTCGAACCTCGCTACGCAAAGATCAAGAATGATCCGCGGTTTATAGAATTGACGCGATTGGAAAGTCAGAACCGGGAGCGGTAGCGACCGGGTGGTGGAGAGTGGGCGAGCGGGAGAGAGGGCGAATGGGCGAGCTCGAACGCAATCGCAAATTGGATCAATTCACTTCTTGGGCTTCACGACGTGAACCCAGAGGTAATTGTTTCCGGATTTGATCAGCGTACTCGAACTCTCGGCGTTGTCGATGTTGATGCTCGTGAAATACTCGCGGTAGTACCAAACAAAGAAGATCGCGCCAAGCGTCGGAGTCTTCAGTTCAGTGTAATTGAGCCAGATCTCCCGCGGATTGCCGGTCGGAAATCCTCTAAATCCCTTCTGATAATAACTCTCATCCTTGGTGATCGTTTCCGCTTTCGCATCGATCGTGAAGATGCCTTCGCCGCCGTAAACTGCAAGTCCGTTTGTCTGGAAGGCGGGGAACAACCAAACCGAAAACGTCTGATCCGAGTTTCTGCGGATGTACTGATTGAAAGCGGGCGCACCGGTTCCGATTCGGTTTTTCACAGTGGCCTGCCCGAGACTCAGCGCCTTCGCATAAAGATCCAAGATGCCCGAATCAGGTTTTTCGTCCGAACGCGTGACGGCCTTTTTGGCGTCCATCGTGAAGTGAAACACCAACTCGAATTTTCCGCTTTCAAACTTTCCGTAAACCGCGTGCCACAGGTCTTTCGGGTCCTTGAAGCAGAACCACGCCGAACCGAGCCGCGCCAATTCCTTCTTGTCCTGCGTCATGACGACGTCGCTGGTTTTCCACGCGACCTCGTCGTATTCGGCAAGCCATTGGGCGGTATCAAAATTTGAATCGAACGCCTTTATGTCAAACGGCAACGGGTCCTTTTGGCCGAGAGCGAAATTGACCGCAATCGCGATCATGAGGGCAATTTGGAGGAATCTTTTCATACCGAACTCCTTGAAAAGCAATCGAAAATCGTAAATTGGGTGCCGCCGGCTCACGCAGGCGGTACTGACTCACGACTCCATTCGCTCTTTCCAGCTTTGCGGATTGCTGCCGTCGTCGAGGCGGACCATAGTCACGGCGCCGGGTGACGGGCAGACCAGCGTGCAGAGATTGCAGCCGACGCATTCGTGTTCGTCAACAACAGGATATCCCGCGGAGTCGAAGCTGAAACACTGGTGCGCGCCGTCCTCGCAGGCGATGTAGCA
>JAKOSS010000753.1 GCA_029777145.1 Acidobacteriota bacterium
CGACATCGCCGGCGTCCCGGTCGATTCGCATTCGTTGGTTCGGAGATCGCATACGCCGATGCATCGCGCGGCACTGGACCGGCGCGCGCGCGAGCTGACCGTAGAAAATGCGTTTGAAGTGAAATTTCCCGATTCTGTCGCCGGCCGGTCGATCATTCTCGTCGACGACGTTTTTACGACCGGTGCGACGGTTTCAGGCTGCGCCAAAGTGCTGAAAAAGAATGGCGCGGGCAAGGTCGGTGTGCTGACCATTGCGCGCGCCCGTTAGCCGGAATAAATGAACAATTACGGGGCGTCGAATTTCGGCGCCGGCTGATCGCCCTGCAGGCCGAACTGCTGGATCGCGACGCTGCTGTTCGAACTGCGGATCGCGTACCAGACGCCGGTCGAAGGACGGAAGACAGCGATATCGTCCGATCCGTCGCCGTCGTAATCACCGACAACCGGCAGATCCTCGGCGATACCGAATTGCTGGATCGTGACCGTTCCCGTAGCCGAGCGCTGGATATACCAAACGCCGGTCGACGGACGGAAAACCGCGATGTCGAGCCTGCCGTCGCCGTCGTAGTCGCCGACGGACGGAATGTCGCCGTTCAAACCGAAATTCTGCTGTGTGACGGCGCCGTCGATCGAGCGGAGCACGTACCAGACGCCGGTCGAAGGCCGGAACACGGCTCGATCGTATTTGCCGTCGCCGTCGAAGTCGCCCGCCGCCGGAATGTCGCCGTTCAAGCCGAATTGATCGATATCAACCGACCCGTTCGAAGATCGTTGAACATACCAAACACCGTCGCTCGGTCGAAAAACCGCGCGATCGGCCAGACCGTCGCCATCGAAATCGCCTTGCGTCGGAATATCGCCGTTGAGCCCGAACTGGCCGATCCCGACCGTGCTGTCGCTGCTGTGAAAGTCGTACCAGACGCCGGTCGACGGCCTGAAAACGCCGATGTCGGTGATATTGTCGCCGTCCCAATCTTCGGGCGTCGCGGTGTCGCCGTTGAGCCCGAAGTTCTGGATCCGGACCGTGCTGTTGGAGCTGTGAAGCGCGTACCAGACGCCGGTTGACGGACGGAAGACAGTCAGGTCAGTTTTGAAGTCGCCGTCGAAATCGGCCGAGGCCTTGGCGCGAACGATCTTGTCGACGGTCCCGGTCGCCGAAACGGTGCTGCCGATGCCGACAGCGTAGAGTTCGCCTTCGTCGTCTTCACCGAACGACGAAAGAAGCCGCGAGGTGTCGAGCTGCATCGTGTGCTGGCTGCCGTTCCAAGTGAAGATCTCGCCCGAACAATAATCACCGTGAATGTATGTTCCGTCCGGGAAGGTCCTGATGCCTCCGCGATAGACGTAACCGCCGGTGACCGAACATCGTAACGATGTCTGCGCATACTGGACGATCGGCATCGTGTAGTTTCCGGGTGTGCAAAGCCCCGGATCGTTGTTCGTGCACTGCGTTCCTTCGTAAACGCGCCAGCCGTAGTTGCCGCCAAGGGTGACGTTGTCGATCTCTTCGATCGCGTCCTGGCCGACGTCGCCGACCCAAAGCTTGTGAGTTCCTCCGCGGTCGAACGACCACCGCCACGGATTCCGGAGCCCGATCGCGTAGATCTCATCGGCGCCGGCGACCCCGACATACGGATTATCCGGCGGAACCGTGTAGGCCGGAACCGGCGGAACGGCGGCCGTGCTCGGCGTGATCCTGAGGATCTTTCCGAGCAATTCGTTAATGTTCTGGGCGCGCGCGCCGGGATCGTTTGCCGATCCGCCGTCGCCCATACCGATATACAGATTGCCGTCGGGGCCGAACTCGACCATTCCGCCGTTGTGGTTTGAAAACGGCTGCGCGATCGTCAAAAGGATCGCCTCGCTGTTCGGATCGCCGATCGTATTGTTGTTGGTCGCCGTGTAACGTGCGATCACGGTCGTGCCGTCCGACTGGCGCGTGTAATCGACGTAGAAATAGCTGTTGGTCGCGAAATTCGGATCAAACGTCAGCCCGAGCAGTCCGCGTTCGGAACCGGACGAGCTGACCTTCGACGAGATGTTCATGAAGTCGGTGGCGACGTTGGACCCGGGCTGAATAACCTTGATGATCCCCCGTTGCTGGACGACGAAGATCCGCTTTGTGCCGTCCTTGGCCGTGCGGAGCAACAGCGGTTGCGCCAATCCGGAAAGGAACGGCTGCAACCGAATCGTGAACGGACCCGGCACACCTTGTCCGAAGCCAAGCGATGAAAGCGCAAAGATCACGGCCAGCGCGATCGAACCAAACTTCAAGTTTTTCATTCTCACCATCCTCAGAAAATCCCGCTGCGAAACCCGGCCTGCATCCGGGAAATAACCAAATTGAGCCGAATTAGACGTGATCAAACCGGCGGGGAAGCGTTAGCGGAATTGTAGCCATACCTTGACCGGCAGGCAAGGTAGTTGCCGGCAAAAAGGAAAGGCCGCAAACGCGGCCCCATGAATCAAAGCGATAGCGACTTCAGGAATTCGCGGAACTCATCGCCTAGGTCCTCACGTTTGAGCGCGAACTCGACGGTGGCGATCAGAAACCCGAGCTTGTCGCCCGCGTCGTGACGCGTTCCCTGCAAACGAACGGCGTAGAACGGTTTTCCTTCGCGGATCATGAGGCGCATCGCGTCCGTGATCTGAATCTCACCGCCGGCGCCTTTATCGGTTCGCTCGATGGCGTCGAAGACGTCCGGCGTGAGGATGTAACGCCCGATGATCGCGAGGTCCGAAGGCGCGTCCTCGAACTTCGGTTTCTCGACCATGTCATTGATCTTGAAGACGTTCGGCGCGACTTCGTCCGCATCGATCACGCCAAACCGCGAGATCGCTTCGCCCGGCACCTGCATCGTCGCGATGACCGGCGCGTTGTGCGTCTCAAAAACGTCCATCATCTGGCGCAGCGCCGGCTTCTCGGCATCGACGACATCGTCGGCGAGCAAGACCGCGAACGGTTCGTTCTCGGAAAAATCCTTCGCCTGATAGATCGCATGACCAAGTCCGAGCGCCTGTTTCTGCCGCGTGTAACTGATGCGGCAGATCTCGGAGATGGCGCGGACCTGTTCGAACATGTCCGACTTCCCTTTCGCCTGCAAAAGCTGTTCGAGTTCGAATGAGATATCAAAGTGATCCTCGATCGGCGTCTTGTCGCGGCCCGTGACGATGAGGACAGATTCGATCCCCGAGGCGACAGCTTCTTCGACCGAATACTGGATCAGCGGCTTGTCCACGAGCGGAAGCATTTCCTTGGGTGAAGCCTTTGTCGCCGGCAGGAATCGCGTGCCGAGTCCTGCTGCCGGAAAGACGGCTTTTCTAACTTTCTGTGTCATAGAATCTCCGTTATTCGATGCCCGATCTGATAGTGGCGCCAGGCGGATCAGGCAGTTAAGGAATAAACAAAAATTTTAGGGGAAAAGCGCATCCGAAACAAATCAGGCTGCCGATTAACAATTCAAAGCGAACGATTTACAATCTAGTCATGCTTGACCTTAACTTTGTCAGAGAAAACCTCGAGACGGTCCGGAAAGCACTCCTGAACCGTAATTTCCCTACCGGGTTGCTGGACGATTTTGCCGGCATGGATGCCGAACGGCGCAAGGTGATCGCCGAATCGGATCAGATCAACGCGCAGCGCAATTCGTCGAGCAAGGAGATCGGTGCGCTGATGCAGTCGGGAAAGCGCGACGAGGCGGAAGCGAAGAAGGCCGAGGTCGCGGGACTCAAGGACCGGCAGGCCGAACTCGACGAGCAGCGCAAGGACTTCGAATCGCGGATGAGCGATCTGCTCGCGAATCTTCCGAACATTCCGGCGGACGATGTGCCGGTCGGCGAGGATGAGTCGGCGAACGTCGAGGTCCGGCGGTGGGGGACGCCGCGTGAATTCGATTTTGAGGTCAGTGATCATGTTGACATCGGCGAGCGGCTCGGAATCCTCGATCTGGAACGCGCCGTGAAGATCACCGGTTCTCGTTTTGCGATCCTCAATGGTGCCGGTGCGCGTCTTGAACGGGCGGTGGTGAATTTCATGCTCGAGGTTCACACGCGCGACCACGGCTATACCGAAACGCTCCCGCCGTTCATGGTCAACCGCAAATCGTTGTTCGGGACGAATCAGTTGCCGAAGTTCGAAGAGGATCTGTTTCACATCAAGGACGAGCGCGGATTTGCCTTGATCCCGACGGCCGAAGTTCCGGTGACCAACTACTACGCGGACGAGATTCTCGACGGCAAGGATCTGCCGAAGTATTTCACCGCGTACACGCCGTGTTTTCGTTCCGAGGCGGGAAGTTACGGTCGTGACACGCGCGGTCTGATCCGCCAGCATCAGTTTGAGAAAGTCGAGCTCGTAAAACTGACGATGCCCGAGAATTC
>JAKOSS010000754.1 GCA_029777145.1 Acidobacteriota bacterium
GGCGTCATCGTTTACAATTTCCAGCCGTAAATGGTTAAACCAAAGGGTCGCGGGATCAAAACGGTCAGCGCGGCCCTGATTGCAATAATAGAAATTCTTTGACTTCTTTGGAGGAAAAATCATGACTTTTTTAGTGAGCCATTTCGGCTTGATGTTCAGTGAAGGTGGCGTTTCGTTCGGTATTTATGACATCGCCAAATCGTTGACGATTCCCGGATGGGGCGTTATCATCACGCTCCTCATCCAGGCCGTCTACATGATCGCGGTCGGCATCGAGCGTTGGCTGACGTACAACAAAGCGAAGCAGCAGTCGCGTCAATACGCGCCGAAGGTTGCGCAGGCTTTGAAGAACAGCAACATCGATGAAGCGATCAGCATCAGCGACAAGCACAAGGATTCGCACCTTGCGATGGTTGTTTCGTCGGGTCTCAAGGAGTTCCAGGCTCACCAGGGCAATTCGAACATCTCGGCTGACGAAATGGAAGCATCGAAGCGTGCTCTCGAGCGTGCGATCGCCGTCAAGACGGCTGAGCTGAAGCGCGGTCTCGCGGGTCTTGCGACCGTCGGTTCGACCGCTCCGTTCGTCGGACTGTTCGGTACCGTCGTCGGCATTATCGGCGCGTTCCAGGCCTTGAAAACCAACGAAACGGCCGGTATCGGCGCGGTCGGTGGTGCCATCGCGGAAGCGCTCGTCGCCACGGCATTCGGTATTCTCGTCGCCGTTCCGGCGGTGTGGCTCTTCAACTATTTCACCAGCAAGGTCACGAGCTTTGGTGTTGAAATGGAGAACTCGGCATCGGAATTGGTTGATTACTTTATCAAGCAGCGCTCGAAGCAGTTGAACTAGTCCTTGGCGATTAAGGGAGAATTTTAGTTATGGGAATGACAGTCGGTGGTTCCGATGAATATAACTCGGAAATTAACGTAACCCCGATGGTCGACGTGATGCTCGTGCTTCTGATCATCTTCATGATCGTCACGCCGCTCCTTCAACAGGGTGTTTCCGTTAATCTTCCGCGTGAAATGAACGCCCCGACCGAAGATCCTGACATTGCAAAGGATACGTCGGTGATCGTGGCGATTCCGGACAACAACAACTTCTACATCGGAAAGAATCTTTATCCGCTCGAGGAACTCGGCGAGAAGATCAAAACCCTGATGAAGGACAAGACTCCCGACAAACGGATTGTCTATATCAAGAGCAGCATCGAGGTCGAATACGGCACAGTTGTAAAGGCCGTTGACCAGATTCGCAAGCAGGATATCGACAAGATCGGACTCGTCGCCGACAAGAAGAAGAAAGTCGCGTCGGGTCAATAGTTTGGGAGTAATCAACACTGGGGGTGTAGAAAGTTATGGGAATGTCAGCAGGCGGCAATAAGGGTGGCGCAACACCGAACATTAACGTTACTCCGTTGATCGACGTTTTGCTCGTGCTCTTGATCATTTTCATGGTCATCACGCCGTCCAAACCGAGTCGTTTCGAGGCCAAGGTGCCCGCGGAACCAAAGGAAATGGACAAGAACATCCAGCTCAAGCAGAATCCGAATACTCTGATCCTGTTTGTCAGCAAGGATGGCAAGCTTCGGCTGAATACCGATGATGTCGGCGATGTGTCGGACACGGCACCGTTGACCGCCAAACTCAGCGAACTGTTCAAGTTCCGTGAGGCGAACGGTATTCTTCGCGAGGGCAGCAACGAGGTTGAGAAGACGGTCTTCGTGAAGGCGCCGAAATCGGCGCGGTACGGGGAAGTTGTCAAGGCAATCGACGGCGCGAAGCTTGCAGGTGCGGATCCGATCGGTCTTCAGATCGACGACCTGGAGAATTAGGACTCGAGGCAGGGCCGCGTGATTGAGCGCGGTCCGCGCCCCGGGAGTTAATGGAGTCATAAAATGAGATTGTCTCGTTTAGGGATACTTGTAATTATTGCTTTCACCGTTCTGGTTGGGGCCAATTGCTCGTACTACAACAGGATTGTGGCGCGCAAGAATCTCGTCGACGGTGCTACGGCCTACAAGGAACGCAAGTTCGCGGTGGCCGAGGAACGATTCCGCAAGGCGGTTTCGATCGATCCTGACGGAAAGACGCTTGAAGGCCGGACGGCGCAGCTTTTCCTCGCCCGTACGCTTCACTCGGAATACATCGCCGACCGCAAGCTGACCCAAAAAGGGGAGGAAGCGATCGAGCAGTACAAGAAAACGCTCGCCAGCGACATCAACGAACAGTCGGCGTTCAAGGCGATCGCCAACCTTCTCGATTCGCTGAACCGCAAGGACGAAGCGCTGAAGTGGATCACAGAGCGGGCCGAGAATTCGAACGTCAAGCCGGAGTACAGAGCTGAAGCATACACATCGCTGGCCGCCAAGCAGTACTCATGCGCGAATGACATCTCCGATGTCGAACCCGTCAAGAAGACCGTCAAGAAAGACGGAAAGGACGTCTTCGAATTTCACAAACCGGAAAGTCCGGAAGAGTACGACAAGTTGACGCAATGTGCTTCGAAGGGGATGGAATTCATCGACAAGGCCATCGAATTCGAAAAGCAGGCCGGCGTCGAGACCGACTCGGTTTGGTCCTACAAGGCGAATTTGCTGATCCAGAAGATGCGTATCGCGGAAATGGATGGCAACACCGCCGACAAGGACAAGTTCAAGAAGGAAGCTGACGAAGCGAAGGAGCGGTTTACCAAGCTCGCAGCTGCCAAAAAGGAAAAGGAAGAGGCTGAAGCTGAGAAGAAGAAGCAGGAAGAGGAAGCCTCGAAACCTGCCGGCAAGTAGACTACTTTTCTTTGTTCTTTAATTTGAGGGCGAGACTCGATTAAGATTAATTGGGTTCGCCCTCTTTTCGTCGGCAGAGAACGGCGAAACACAAGCTGCCAAATGATTCGGATCGAAGACATCATCGACAAGGTCGAAGCGAACCGCCCAAGCGCGGACACTGATCTGATTCGGCGGTCGTACTTCTTTTCGGCGATGCATCATCGTGGCCAGAAACGAGCCTCAGGTGAGCCGTATCTCATCCATCCGTTGGAAGTAGCGGACATTCTCGCGGAGATGAAACTCGACGAGGTCAGCGTTTCCACTGGCCTGCTCCACGATGTCGTCGAGGACACGCTGGTCGACCTCGACACTATCCGCAAGTATTTCGGCGACGAGATCACGAGGCTCGTTGACGGCCTGACAAAGATCGCGACCATCTCAAACCTCTCGAAAGAAAAACAACAGGCGGAAAACGTCCGCAAAATGGTCCTGGCGATGATCACCGATGTCCGGGTCGTTTTGATCAAACTCGCCGATCGTCTTCACAACATGCGGACGATGCAGTTTCTCAAACCCGAGAAACGCGCGAGGATCTCGCAGGAGACGCTCGATATCTACGCCCCGATCGCACATCGGCTCGGAATGGGTAAGGTCCGGAGCGAACTCGAAGATCTTTCTTTCCAGAATCTCTATCCGCACGAATACAAAAAGCTTGCCCACGAGGTCGAGGCGCGGCGCGTTGAACTGGAAGCGGCGCTCTCGAAGATAAAGGAGACGATCCGCGCCAAGCTGATCGAGAACGACGTTCCGTTTGTCGAGATCCAGAGCCGCGTCAAGCGTCTTTATTCCCTCTGGAAGAAGCTTCGAAACCGCAAGCTTTCCATCGAACAGATATACGACTTGATCGCTGTTCGGATTATTACTCCGAATGACAAGAAGAACTGTTACCTCGCCCTGAGCGTCATCCACGACATCTGGACACCGGTACCGGAGCGATTCAAGGACTGGATCGCGATCCCGCGTGACAACATGTACCGGTCGCTTCATACGTCGGTTATCGGCGACGGCGGACAGGCGTTCGAGGTCCAGATCCGGACCGAAGAGATGCATCACGTCGCCGAAGAAGGCGTGGCGGCGCACTGGAAATACAAGGAGAGTAAACTCGGGCGCCACGAAGAGGACGAGAACCTGGACGAACTGCGGCGGACAGTCGAGAAGCTCTTATTGCCGTTGGTCGAGACAACTGAGGAGAACGAGGATTCTGAGGATTTTATCGAGTCGCTGAAGCTCGATCTTTATCCGAAAGACGTCTATGCGTTTACCCCGATGGGGAAAGTGATCCAGCTGCCGCGCGGATCAACGCCGATCGACTTCGCATACGCGATCCATTCCGAGGTCGGTGACAAATGTACCGGCGCGAAGGTCAACGGCCGGATCGTTCCCCTCAGATACGAGATTCAGAACGGCGATGTCATCGAGATCTTGACGACCGCAAACTCCAAGCCCTCGCGCGACTGGCTGAATCACGTCGTGACGTCGAAAGCGCGAAGCCGGATCCGGCATTGGATCTCCGAACAGCAACGTCGGGAGTCGATCGAACTGGGCCGCAAACTGCTCGAGAAAGAAGCTGACCGGTTCAGGTTGTCGCCAAAGAAATTGCTCGGCAACGACGAAGAACTGAAACGGATCGCCAACGAATACGGGCTCAGCCGCGGCGAGGACCTGCTGGCATCGATCGGCTACGGCAAAACGCTGCCGCGGAACGTCCTCGCCAAGCACCTGGGCGCGGAGAAATTTGCCGAGCTCGATCCGGAAAAGAAAAAGGACGGCACGCTCAAGACCGGATTCAAAGCCGTCAAACGGTTGATGGGGCTCGGCGAGGACGCGATCATCGTCAAGGGCGTCGACAATCTGCTGACGACGCGCGCGCGATGCTGCAACCCGCTCCGCGGCGAACCGATCATCGGGTACATCTCGCTTGGAAAGGGAATCGTCGTCCACAACCGGAATTGCAAGAACGTCAAATCGTTGATGGTCAATCGCGACCGCATCGTCGACGTCGAGTGGGCAAAGAGCGAAAAGGAGGAGATTCAGTCCGTGCGTCTGCTTGCGACGACCGAGAACCGCACCGGAATGCTCGCGGGCATCACCAACGCTATCGCCGAGATCAAAACGGGAATCCGCGATGCGCGCGCGAACGTATCGAAAGACGACATCGGACTTATCGAAGTAACGGTCGAGGTCTTCGACAAGAAACATCTCGACAAGGTGGTCAGCTCCATCGAACAGGTCCCCGGCGTGATCAACGTCGAACGTGTGAATTTCTGAGCGGGCTCGTTTACCTCTGTTCGTCATCCGAGATAATCTCCCGACTCCCGACTCCCGACTCCCGACTCCCGACTCCCGACTCCCGACTCCCGACTCCCGACTCCCGACTCCCGACTCCCGACTACCGACTCCTGACTCCTGACTCCTGACTCCTGACTCCCGACACCCGACTCCCGACTCCCGACTCCCGACTACCGACACCCGAGTCCTGACTCCCGGCTCTCGATTCCCGACTCCCGACTCCTGACTCCCGACTCCTGACTCCCGACTCCCGACTCCCGACTCCCGACTCCCAGGCCGGCCGCGTAAACGCGGAACTTCAATCGCTGATCACCGGACACCGGCCACCTACTCCGTTGTTTTGATTTTCCGCCCCAATCTGCTATCATTTGCCTTTTGTTTCAGACGACTGAGTGAAGGTAATTCCAGTGAAAGAGATTGTTTCGACAGATAAGGCTCCGGGCGCGATCGGTCCGTATTCACAGGCGGTGAAAACCGGCGGTTTCGTATTCTGTTCGGGTCAGATTCCGATCGATCCGGCGACGGGTGAATTCGTCTCAAACGATGTTGCCGAACAAACTGATCAGGTACTTAAGAATCTGTCGGCGGTGCTCGAGGCGGCCGGGTCGAGTTTGAATGAAGTCGTCAAGACGACGGTCTTTCTCGCGGACATGAATGATTTTGCCGCGATGAACGAAATTTACGGAAAGTATTTCAGCGACAACAAACCGGCGCGTGCGACGGTTCAGGCGGCCAGGTTGCCGCGGGACGCTCGGGTCGAGATCGAATGTGTCGCGGTTGCGTGAGGCCGCGTTACGCAAGCAAGAAAAAGCCAGACGCTCGAAAGAGCCTCTGGCAACCAAATAAAACGCTTGTATCTCAAAGATTTACGCAGCTTTGACAATCTTGCCGGACTTAATGCAGCGAGTGCAGACTTTTTTCCGGCCATTGCCGCCGGTCGGCAACTGGACGCGAATCGACTGCAGGTTCGGGTTGAAGCGACGACGGGTTTTGTTGTTAGCATGCGAAACGTTGTTTCCGAATTGCGGTCCTTTGCCGCAGATGTCGCATCGTTTTGCCATAATGTTAAGCCTCCAAAGAATTATACCGAGGTATTAATAGCGAGTTTATTGAAAACTCAAAAACAAAATTTATAACAAACGTTTTTACGTTTCGTCAAGCAATGATTGAATTAGTTAACTTCGAAGGAGTAATAGCCAAAGTGCGAAAAGCAAATTTCATTTTTTTGAGCGCGCTCGTTTTTGCCGCGCTCGTGTTGGCCGGTTGTAACGGCGGAGGTGCTTCAAACACCGGAACGAACGGTGTCGATCCGAATGAAGCCGCCGCGACGGTCAACGGAAAGGCGATCAAGCTCGAGCAGGTCGAGCGCCTTCTTAAACAACAGGCACAGGGACAGGAATCGAAGCTCTCGCAGCTCGAATTGGCCCAGGCCCGTCTGCAGATCCTCGAGGGTTTGATCCAGAGCGAGGTGATGTTCCAGAAAGCCGAAAAGGAAGGCACCGTTCCGACGGATGACGAAGTAAAAGCGGAGTTCAATCGCATGAAGACCGCGAGCGGCAAGACCGAGGAACAATGGAAAAAAGAACTGGAGGCGGCTAACGAAACCGAGGCCTCGTTGCTTGAAAGCGTCAAAAAGCAACTTTCGGTGAAGAAGCTCGAAGACAAGATCACCGGACAGGTGACTCCGCCGAAGGACAGCGAGGTCGAAGCCTTCTACAACGGCAACAAGTCTGCGTTCGTCAAGAAAAAAGGCGCGAAATTGGCCGCGATCGTGATCGATCCGACCGATTCGGGCGAAGGCGATCTGACCAAGAACGATGCTGACGCCGCGCGGGTCGGAAACGAGATCATCGCGCAGCTTAAGCAGGATCCGGAGAAGTTTTCGCAGCTCGCAAGCGAGAAGAGCGAGGATCAGAGCCGTTTTCAGGGCGGAGATCTCGGCTACATCGCGGAAGAGGAACTGAAGCGGACGTTCTCGCCGCAGACCGCCGCGAACATCATGCAAATGCCGAACGGTGGCCTCACCGTTGCCCAGGCGCAGGGCAAGTTCTTTATTCTGAAGGTTCAGGAAAAGAGCGACCGCGACGAAGCGCTGACGCTCGACAGCCCGGGAGTCCGTGAGCAAGTCATCAAATCGCTGACGGATGCACGCAAGCAACTGCTTGTTCAGGCTTACGCGGCGATCGCGATGAACGAAGCGAAGATCGTGAACAATCTGGCGCAGAAAGTCGTCGCGAACCCGAACGATCTGAGCGGAGCGCGTCCGGCGTCGGCCGATTCGCCGGCGGCGAACACGAACACGGACGCCAACTCGAACACAGCGGCGACGAACACGAATTCAAGCTCGAATTCGAACGCCGCCAACTCGAAACCGACCGACAAGCCGGCGGCGAACACGGCGAATTCGAACGCCAAGAAATAAGATCCTTGCCGATCTGAGAATGATCGGCCGATGATCAGAAAACCGAACCGGGATACGAGACCTGATCTCCTATCTCGGTTCTCCTTTTGTCAGAACCCGCGCAACCCGATCAGGGAGGCGCATCGCCTTCGAGATGCTGTTTCGGCTTTCCGACGTCCGCAAAAGCTTCAGCGCGCATGAGATCCTGCGCGGCGTTTCGTTTCAGGTCAACAAGGGCGAGAAGATCGGTCTTGTCGGCAGGAACGGCGCCGGGAAGACGACCGTGTTTCGGCTGGTCACGCGCGAAGAAGCGCCGGACAGCGGCGATGTCGTTACGATCAACAGCCTGAAGATCGGGCTTCTCGCGCAGCACGTTGATTTCAACGAGGCCGATACCGTTCACACGTCTGCTTTGTCGGCGTTTCAACGCATTCACGACATCGAGGCCGAAATGCGGCGCCTGGAATTCGAGATGGCATCAAACGCCACCGAAGAAATTCTCGACAA
>JAKOSS010000755.1 GCA_029777145.1 Acidobacteriota bacterium
CTTTCGGAGAACGACACGTTCTCGACAACGAGTCTTTCAAAGAATGAACAACCGGTAAGCTTCAAGATCGAGACCGTCGCGACGGGGCTTGAGGTGCCGTGGGCGTTCGCGTTTCTTCCTGACGGCCGGATGCTCGTAACCGAACGTCCGGGACGCGTTCGGATGATCGCGAACAGAAAGTTGAATCCCGATCCGGTCTACAAAGTTCCGGACGTCGAACCGTCGGGCGAAAGCGGCTTGATGGACGTTTCGCTCCATCCTAAGTTCTCAGAAAACAAGTTTGTCTACCTCGCTTACGCGTACCGCGGCGACGGAAAGATGGTCAAGGTCGTGCGTTACAAGTTCGACGGATCGACGTTCGTCGAGCCGAAGATCATTATCGAAGGACTCCCGGCGGCACAGTTTCACGCCGGGACTCGCGCCCGGATCGGACCGGACGGAAAGCTCTACATCACCGTCGGCGACGCGACCGACTGGAATCAGGCTCAAAAGACGGACACGCTCGCCGGCAAAACGCTTCGGTTGAACGAAGACGGGACGATTCCTGACGACAATCCGTTCATTGGAAAAAAGGACTATCGGCCCGAGATTTATTCGATCGGGCATCGCAACGCGCAGGGTTTGGCGTGGTCACCGGAGGGTTTGATGTTCCAGTCTGAACACGGCCCGTCGGGATTCGAAGGACGCGGCGGCGGCGCGGACGAAGTGAATATCGTCGAGCGCGGAAAAAATTACGGCTGGCCGGAGATCTACGGAACGCGGACCAAGGACGGAATGGAAGCGCCGCTGCTCGAATACTCGCCGGCGTGCGCTCCGGGAAGCATGATGGTCTATCGCGGAGATAAGTTTCCGTCGTTCAAGGGCAATCTGTTCTTCGGCTGTTTGCGCGGCGCACGGTTGATCCGCGTCAAAATGGACGGCCGAAAGGTCGTCGGGCAGGAGAACCTGTTCGAAGGCGTCCTCGGCCGGATCAGAGAGGTTGAGGAATCACCCGACGGCTACATCTATTTCGGGACGTCGAACCGCGACGGGCGCGGAAGCCCGGACGAACGCGACGACCGGATATTCAGAATTGTCCCAACGGGTCAGAACCCGAAGCGTTAGCGAGGGGTTTGGGCGGCCTTCCCAAGCTCACCCGGTCGCTGACGCTCCCGGTTCTGACTACTTTTTCACGTATTTCCCGAACCAGGCGAGGAAGCGCTCATAGCGGTCCTTGATGAATCCCGGCCGTTTCAAGCCGTGGCTCTCACCGGGGTAAACGACAAGTTCGGTCTCACGCCCGAGCCGTTTCATTGCCTGATACATTTGCTCGGAATTGAGGATCGGGACGTTCCAGTCGGCTCCGCCGCCGATCCAGAGCGTCGGGGTCGTAATCTTCTCGACCTTGTTGAAAGGCGAGATGCGCTCCCAGGCTTCGGCGTTCTGCCACGGCAATCCGAGTTCGGTCTCCCATTCGCGCTGGTAGTGATCGTGACCGTAGTTTGAACGGTAAAGCGCCTCGCTCGCGCCCGAAACCGCCGCCTTGAACCGCGTTGATTGCGTGATCACGTAGTTCGTCAGGATTCCGCCGTACGACCATCCGCAGACGGCGAGACGATCGGGATCGGAATAACCCTTTTGGATCGAGTAGTCGACGGCCGCCATGACGTCCTGAAAGTCCAGGTTTCCCCAATCTGCGAAGAGCGCGTACGAGTACGCCTGCCCGTAGCCGGACGAACCGCGCGGATTGACCTCGATGACGACATATCCGTTCGCCGCCCAAAGCTGCGCCTGATCCTCGAAGCTGTAATCGTACTGCGCGACCGGACCGCCGTGATTGTGCAGGATCGTCGGATATTTCATCGACGGGTTGAACCCGACGGGTTTGTGGATGAACGCCTCGACGTCGGTTCCGTCCTTGCTCTTGAACTTCACTTTTTCTTTGGTCACGAGGCTCAGTTCGTCGAGCACCTTCTTGTTCGCGAATGTGACTTGCGTCGGCTTGTTGCCCGAAAGCACGAAGACCTCGCCCGGAAGGTCGGGGCGCGAGACCAGCATCGCAATCGTTCCGCCCGCCGCATCGTGATCGAAAACCGTCGATTCGCCGGTCACGACGCGCGTGATCGCCTTTGATGCGAGATCGAGCGATGCAAGATTCTGCTCGCCGCCGTCCTCGACGATGAATCGGATCGATCTACCGTCCGCTGAGAACGTCGGCTTGATGACGTTGCGGTCGAGCGCCGTCGTCCAAACGGTCGGCGTTCCGCCCTTGGCCGAGACGGTCGCGAGATGATTCGTCGCGTACCACATCACTTTGACGGGCGCCGTGACGGTGACGTACGTGATCGTTTGCCCGTCCGGACTCCACGCCGGCGCCGAATCCTCGCGCGGATTCGTCGTCACCTGAAGCAACGTTTTGCCTTTGTCGCTGTTGTCGGCCGAAACGATCCAGATGTCAGTGTTCGTATTTCCGTCCGGATTGTCGGAACGGTTGCTGACGAACGCGACCGACTTCCCGTCCGGACTCCATGCGGGCTGATCGTCGTCGAAATCGCCGGACGTGATCTGCACCGGCTCCGCTTTTTCGTCACCGAGCCGGAGCACGTAAAGGTGCGTTCGGTAGCGATCGAGATATCCGATCGTGTCGCGTTTGAACTGGAGGCGATCGATGACGACCGGCTTCGCCTTTTTGTCGTCCTCCTTGTCTTCGGTCAGTTCTTCGGGTTTCGGATCGCGAATCGACAGCAGCAGACGCGATGAGTCCGGCGACCATTCGAATCCTCCGACGCCCTGTTTGACATTCGTTATCTGCTGCGCCTCGCCGCCGAGCCTGTTCAGCGTGAATACCTGCGACTTTTCCTCGTCGCCGTCCTTGTCCTTCCCGCGTGACGCGACAAAGGCGAGATACTTTCCATCGGGACTCCAGCGCAGCGATTCGGCCGAATAGCCTTTCGACGTCATCGGGATCGCCTCTCCGCCGGCCGCCGGAACCATCCAGATCCGCGTTTCAGATTTGTCCTCTTTCAGATCCATCTCCGTCACGGTGAACGCGATCCATTTGCCGTCCGGACTGACGCGCGGACTCTCGACGGCCTTCAGCTTCATGAGATCGTCGATCGTGACCGGGCGTTTTGCGTTCTGAGCGAGAACGCCGACGGCGGCGGCAAGCGACAGCGCGAGCGTCAAGAAGCGAATCATTCCTTTTTTCATATTGTTAGAGTCGGGGGTCGTTTTTGGGAATGATACAACAAAGGCCGGCACGGGCGCATTGTGGGAAGGGTCTTGGAAGACGCGGGAAAGGGTCGAATCCTTTTCGCACGAACTACCATGAATTGCCGTTCGTTTTAACTAACGGTTCAAGATGAAATGAAGGCCTCGGCTTTAGCCGAACTTGGGCTAAAGCCCTAACCCCCTTGAGTTTATCTCGATCCGTCAGCTGAAGAGGCTGTGTCAAAAGTCGCCTCCCATAGGACTTTCATGAATTGCCGTTCGTTTTAACGAACGGATCGGGACAAAATGAAAGAGCTCGGCTTTAGCCGAATCCTAGGGCTAAAGCCCTTCATTACTGAACTTATCCGCGTCCGTCAGCTGAGGCAGTCGGCAATTCACAAAGAACCCAAAACAAAACGGGCACGCGCTCGCTTTGAGCGTCTCCATCTCTAAGCCCAGAGACGGTGAACTCTCAGCGGATTTTCGGCAAACGATCCTTCATTTCTTCAAACGATCAAAGAACACCTTCCGGAATTTCGCGACCTTGGGTGCCACGACCGCCGCGCAGTACGGCTGCGTCGGATTGTTCTCGAA
>JAKOSS010000756.1 GCA_029777145.1 Acidobacteriota bacterium
CCATATTCCGGTGAACAGACCGCCCTGAAAGAGAGCCGCGATCACCCCGAAAACGATCAGCACGACCGCGATCACCTTGCCAAATCGGCCGGAAATGACGGTCGCGTCGTTGATGTCCGTTCCGCGGCGCCATAAATACGCCCGGAGGACGCGGCCGCCGTCGAGCGGATAGCCCGGAAACATGTTGAAGACGGCGATCATGAAATTCCAGAGGACGAGGAAGAACAATAGCAGCGTGATCGTTTCGTTGCCCGCCGCATTGGCACCGGCCATCAGGAGTGCGAAAAAGAGCGCGAGGATGAAACTGGCAACGGGCCCGGCGATCGCGATCCGGAGTTCGGCCCGCGGTGTATCGGGCTCTCGCCGAAACCGTGAAAGCCCGCCGAACGGATGAAGGACGATCTCGACCACTTCGATGCGTTCGAGACGCGCCACCAGCGAGTGGGCGACCTCATGCAGCAGGATCGAAAGGAACAGGACCGACGAGGTAACAGCTCCGAGGATCAGCGCCGAGCCGAAATTGTCGACATAACGCGGCGTAAGATTGACCGCCGTGATCCACGACAGGAGCGCGAACACGAAAAGCCACCGCAGATCGATGCGGACGGGAATTCCCGACACGTGCGCCAGAACGAACTGGCGTTTCACGATTTCGAGAAAACGAGACATTTATCGGGAATTTAATGCGTTCTACGCTTCGAACGGGATCTCGGCGTTTTGAAGCAGGCTGAGTTCGTTCCGCGAGACCCGTTCGAGCAGATCGGGCTCGTCGAACATCTTCAGCAGACCGCGAACCGTCGCGTAGCGCGGCTCGTCGGCGACAGTTACGGGAAGATTGACGAAACTTCGGAAATACTGGTCGATCCCGTTCAGCAGCGCGCCGCCGCCGGTCAGGATCACGCCGCGATCGTAAATATCCGCCGCGACCTCGGGTCGCAACTCGGTCAGCGTGTCGCTGATGAGCTGCGCGATCCGGCGGACGATCGCCTCGACGACCGGATAAACTTCGCCGGCCGTAACATCGACCGCGCCCGGACTGCCGGTCTGGACATCGCGCCCGCGGACCTCCATCGAACGTCCGATGTCTTCGGGAAGATATGTTGAAGCAAAGTTCGACTTGAGATTCTCGGTCGTCTCCTCGCCGACCTGAAGACCGCGATGACGCCGAATATGCGTCGCGAGCGCCGTGTTGATCTCGTTGCTTCCGATCCGCGCCGATGTCGAACTGATCACCGTGCCCTTCGCGATGATCGCGATGTTCGTTGTTCCGGCGCCGAGATCGACGACTGCCGACGCGCGTTTATCCGTCGGCGAAACGCCCGCTCCGAAGGCTGCCGCAAGACCTTCTTCGACGAGATGGACCTTTCCGATATGCGCTTCCTCGGCGGCGTTCATCAATGCCCGCTGCTCGACGTGCGTGACATCCGAAACGATGCTCATGACGGCCTGCGTCGAAACCTGTGATCCGCCCGATTTCGATTTTCGGACAAAATACGCGAGCATCCGCTTGGTCTTTTCGAAGTCGGCGACGACCCCGCCGCTGAGTGGCGCGACGACAGTAATATCGCGGCCTTCGCGGCCGATCATGTCGTACGCTTCCTGTCCGTATGCGACAACATCGTTCGTGAGCTCGTTGACGGCAATATACGACGGTTCGTCGAGAACAATGTCCCGGCCACGAACAGCAATGATGGTGCTTGACGTTCCCATGTCAATGGCCATCAAATCGGTAACCAGCTTTTTCAGCGACGAAATTCGCATATACAACTCACCGGTGCGGCGACCGTTTCTAGCTTTCGAAATTTCTAAACGAGGGCTACTTCCACTTTACCTCATACAGCGTCACAGGCTGCGTGCGGTTTTTCACCGTCAGCGGTTCGTGGGGTATCAGGGGAATAAGGTCGCGGCATTCGGCGGCTGTCGCCTCGCTTATCAGGATCTGTCCGCCGCTCGCGTTCTGCTCAAGTCGAGCTGCCAGATTTACCGTGTCGCCGATCGCCGTGTATTCGCTTCGCTTTTCGGAACCGATGTATCCGACCGTCGCGACACCGGTGTGCATCCCGATTCCGATCTCGATGCCGTTCGATCCTTCAGACGCCAGTTCCTGATTCAGTACAAGCAAACGCTTTTGCATCGCGACCGCAGTCGTGAGCGCGTTCTTGGCGTCCTCCGGAGAGGCTGTCGGCGCTCCGAAAAGCGCCATCAATCCGTCGCCGATGTACTTATCAAGCGTTCCGCCGTAAGCGAAAATGATCTCGCTCATGGCCGTGAAATAGCGATTCAAAAGACCGACGATCTTTTCCGGATTCTCGCGCTCCGAAAAAGATGTGAAGCCGCGAATATCGGCAAACAACACGGTAATCTTCTGATTAACGCCACCTAGTCTAAACGAATTGGGATTGTCGAGCAACTGTTTTACAACGTACTCGGGCATGAACCGGCTGTAGTTCGCACGGGCGACTTCTTCGCGCGCGAGGCGTTTGTGAGCCTTCACGGTTTCGACCGAAACGGCCGTTTGCGCGGCAACGGCAGAGATGAGTTCGAGATCGTCGGGCGTGAACGCGGCGAACGGGTCGAGGCGGTCGGCGTAAACGACGCCGTGGACGTTCGACTCGGTGATCAAAGGCGCGCAGATCGTCGATCGCACGCCCTGCGAAACGATCGATTCGGCCCCGATGAATTTTTCGTCCGTCTTCGCGTCCTGCGAAAGCAACGCGACCTTTTCGCGCATCACGCGCTGCGTGATCGTCCGCGAAACCGGCAATTTCTCGGTCAGTTTCTCGAGCTGTGCGTCGCGGGCCTTCATCGCGATCGGCACCAGCGAATAATCGAGGATCTTGCCGTCGACGGTCTCCTCGGCAAGCAACGCGACGACGCGGTCGGCCGGCGTTCCGCGAAAGATGAGATCCGTCGCGCGGATGAATATCTCCTTCAGATCGAACACGTTGCCGAGCGTCTTGCTCAGCTCGTAGAGCATTTCAAGCGTTTCGGCCTTGCGGCGCAGCGACTTGAGTTCCGCCGGAGTCGTCAGCTCGGCCTCCATCGAGGTCACGCTCTTGCCGATGATCTTCTCGGCCGACAACAACATCTGCGTATGACCCAACGGCTGATCTTCGTAGCGGAGCGCGGTCTGAACGGGCGTCGCCGGAACCGGAGGAATCGATGCCGAGGACGATCGCGCGACGCCGCCTGTCGGCGGGACGAACGCAGCCGGCTCCGAGGTCACGGGAAGCGTTTTGGGTTCCGTGACCGACGCCTCCGGGGCCGTCGCAGGCGCGGCAACGCGCTGGAAAACAAGATTGCTTTCGCCGATCGTGATCACGTCGTTTTCGTCGAGATATTTCTCGAGCACCGGCTGGCCGTTGACGAAGACCCGGTTGACGCTGCGCTTGATCTCGCCGCCGACAACGACACCGTCGATGATCCGCACCGCGTCGCCCTCGCAAAATATCTGCGCGTGGTGACGCGAGACGCGGCGATCGTTCAGGACGACGCTGTTCTCCTTCGAGCGCCCGATGGTGTAGACGGAATCCCGCGCGAGATCAATGTCCCACGAACCACCTGTCGCATCGGTAATTTTTAAGGTAGCTTTCACGCGTAAGTGTGCCCGAACCTAGTATTTTCGGCAGCCGGAACCGGGTAGATTGACATTATCAAATAACCATAAACAATTA
>JAKOSS010000757.1 GCA_029777145.1 Acidobacteriota bacterium
CGCCGAGCGCTGGGGACTGTGGCAGGCGCTGATCTCCGGCGGCGTGATGTGCGTCGTCGCCGTGACCGCGATCGCCATGTTCCTTCCGGATTTTTACCGTTACGACGGTCAGCAGGGCCTCGAGCGCCGCGAAACCGAGGAAGCGGAACGCGAGAAAATGCTAGAATCGAGTCTTTTGCCGGATGCTGATCGATCTTAAGCCACTCAAGGTTTCGCGCGACTACCGACTGCTGTTTTTCGGGCAGCTGATCTCGTTTTTCGGGACGATGATCTCGATCGTCGCGATGAACTGGCAGATGTATTCGCTGAGCGGCGGCTCGAGCGAGATGGTCGGCTACATCGCTCTCGCGGAGTTCTTCCCGATGTTCGTGCTCGCGTTCGTCGGAGGCGCGATCGCGGACGCGTTCGACAGGCGCAAGATCCTGCGTCTCACCGAGATCGGTCAGACGCTCGTGACGGCGATCCTGCTGATCAACGCGCTTTCGTCGACGCCGCATGTCTGGGTGATCTTTATTGCCGCGGCATTGCATGCGGGATTTGCGGCGATCCAGCGACCGGCATTCGAGTCGTTTATTCAGAAGGTGATCCCGGCCGAACTGATGTCGGCGGTGATGGCGCTCAACTCAATGCGCTGGAGTCTCGGCGCGGTGATCAGTCCGGTCGTCGCCGGTCTCATCACGAGTTCGCTCGGCGTGACCGCCGCCTACGCGATCGACCTCGCGACGTTCGCGGCGTCGCTCGTCGCGGTCTTTCTGATCAGTTATGTGCCGCCGCAGCAAAACGCCGATCGCCCGAGCGTGAAGAATGTGCTGATCGCGTGGCGCTATGCTTTTTCACGCCCTGACCTGCTCGGGACGTATCTGATCGACATCGCGGCGATGCTGTTCGCGTTCCCGCATGCGCTCTATCCGGCGCTCGCCAGCGAGTACGGTGAAAAATATCTCGGACTGTTCTACGGAGCGATCGCCGTCGGAGCGCTGACTGCGAGTCTGACGTCGGGCTGGACGAAATTCGTTTACAAGCACGGACGGATGATCATTTTCGCGGCCGCACTTTGGGGCGTCGCGATCTTCTTCTTCGGACTCGCGACGAACGTCTGGGTCGCGCTGGCGTGCCTTGTCGCCGCCGGATTCTTCGACATGATCAGCGGGATATTTCGCGGCTCGGTCTGGAATCAGACGATCCCGAACTTCATGCGCGGACGTCTCGCGAGCATCGAGATGATCAGCTATCTGACCGGACCGTATCTCGGAAGTGCGAAGATGGGGTTTGTCGCCGAGCGGTTCGGGATCAGACCGGCGTTGGTCTCAGGCGGAATCATGTGCGTCGCGGCGGTTGGGATCGTCGCGCTCTTCATTCCGAAATTCTTCTCCTACGACGGACGCGACGGAATCCGGCGGCGCGCCGAGGAGGAAGCCGAACGCGATAAAATGCTAGAATCATAGGGATTTGGGATGTGGGATGTGGGAATTCGGATATGGGATGATCCGGAATAGCTGAAAACTGATAACTTTGAACTGATAACGGTTGACCGCGAAGTGCCGCGAAATACCACGAATAAATGAAACACTTTCACGTGATCGGCGGGCAAGAAGCTCCTTGCTCGTAATTTGGGTCGGACCGAAAATAAATGGCCAATCCAAAATCCAAAATCGAGAATCCCAAATTGAATTATGCCTATTGTCAGAAAACGCCAAATTGAAATTCTTGCCCAG
>JAKOSS010000081.1 GCA_029777145.1 Acidobacteriota bacterium
GGCGAACATCGGATTCGACGTCTCGTCGAAACTGATCAAATACGTCGAGTACGGCGCGTCGGAAGGATCGCACACGGTGCCGCCGGTCAGCCTGCCGCTCCAGGACCAGACGCACCGTATCCTGCACATTCACGAGAACGTTCCGGGCGTCCTGTCCGACATCAACTCGCGTCTTTCGGAAAAAGGAATTAATATCCTCGGACAGTATCTGAAGACGAACGACTCGATCGGATACGTCATCCTCGACGTCGATACCGAACTTTCACGCGAAGCGCTCGAGGTGCTCCGCGAGGTCAAGGCGACCTTGAAGGCAAGGATAGTCTTCTGATTTTGGATTTTCGATTTTGGATTTTGGATTCGTTCGCCCACTTTTCGTTCGGGCGAATTCAACGTGTCAAGAACTCCTGATCGAACAATCCAAAATCCAAAATCTAAATTCCAAAATCAAAGAATGTCCGAAACTCTTGCTCGAGAAGTCATTAGCGACGGCGAGGCGCGGTTCGAAAAGCTGCGCAACCGCGCCGGATTCGTGCTCGCGCCGATCGCGTTCGCGGCGATCTATTTTGCGCCGTTTTCCGGCCTGAAACCGGAAGCCCACCGGCTCGCGGCGGTAATGGCGGCGGTCGTCATCCTGTGGCTCTGCGAGTCGTTGCCGATGACGGTTTCGGTCCTGCTTGGCGCGGCGGCGTGCGTCGTGCTCCAGGTCGCGCCCGCGAAAGATGTCTTCGCGCCGTTTTCCGACCCGCTCATCTTTCTGTTCATCGGCTCGTTCATCCTCGCCCGCGGAATCTTCGTCCACAAACTCGACCGCCGCGTCGCGTTCACGGTCCTTTCGTCGAAGTTCATCGGCGCCAAACCGTCGCGGATCCTGTTCGCGTTCGGCGCCGTCACGGCGATCATTTCCGCCTGGATCTCGAACACCGCAACGACCGCGATGATGTTCGCGATCGGGCTTTCGATCATCAGTTTTCTCTTCAAGCAAGAAGAAACGACCGGGATCAAGATCAACCGTTCGTATGCGACCGCGCTGATGCTGATGACGAGTTTCGCGGCTTCGATCGGCGGGCTCGCGACGCCGATCGGGACCCCGCCGAACGTCATCGGGATCGGTTTCATCCGTCAGTTGGGCGGAGCCGAGATCTCGTTCTTCAAGTGGATGATGATCGGGTTTCCGGCGGTCGTCGTGATGTTTCTTTTTCTCTGGTTCTACCTCGACAAGCTGGCGCCGGCAGGCGTGAAAGAGATCGAAGGCAGCGCGGAGATGCTCGATCGCGAGCGGGACAAACTCGGTCCGTGGACGCGGGGCCAGCGCTCGGTTGTGATCGCCTTTTGCATCACGGTCGCGATGTGGGTCGTTCCGGGGATCGTCGCGCTCATCGTCGGTGAACAGAACACGCTCTACAAAACGCTCAATTCGCGGCTGCCGGAGGCGGTCGGCGCGATCTTCGGCGCGACGCTCCTTTTCTTGCTGCCCGGCGATGACAAGGGCGAAAAGGCGATCACGTGGGAAGACGCGGTCAAGATCGATTGGGGCGTGATCTTTCTCTACGGCGGCGGGTTCGCGCTCGGCGTGCTATCGTTCCAAACCGGACTCGCCGAGGCCGTCGGTCGCGGATTGACGGCGATGCTGCCGCTCAGCGGCGGCTTTGGACTGCTGGTCGCGTCGGTCGTCGTCGCGGTGATCGTTTCCGAAACGACATCAAACACGGCGTCGGCGAACATGGTCGTGCCGGTCGCCATCGCGATCGCGACTACGCAGGGGCAGGACCCGTTCATACCGGCACTCGGCGCGACGCTCGGGGCGAGCCTCGGATTCATGTTGCCGGTCTCGACTCCGTGCAACGCGATCGTTTACGGTTCCGGCTACATCCCGCTCATGAAGATGGTGAAGTACGGCGTTCTGCTCGACATCGTCGGCGCGATCGTCATCATTGCGTTCGTTTGGATGTTCGGCGGAATGATCCGCTGAGCAGGTTCAAGATTCCAAGCTGTGCATTCCAAGGATTCCAAGCTTTGCACTCCAATCATTCCAGGCGGAGCATTCCAAGGATTCCAAGCGGAGCGTTTCGAGATTTCAAGCCACGCATTTCAAGAATTCCAAGCGAAGCATTCCAAGCGGAGCATTTCAAGATTCCAAGCGGAGCGTTTCGAGATTTCAAGCCACGCATTTCAAGAATTCCAAGCGAAGCATTCCA
>JAKOSS010000758.1 GCA_029777145.1 Acidobacteriota bacterium
CGGATCGTGCGCGGATCAGTTCACGAGCCGCTTCCAGACCGCCGGCCTCGAGTTTCTTGAAGATCGAGTTTGTCCGGACGGCCGTGTATTGGCAGTAGACGCCGGTTTCGCCTTCGAACGAAAGCGCTTCCTTGAAGTCGAAGACGACAACCGTGTTCTTCGTGAACTTCAGGACGAAATAGCGGAGCGCGCCGACGGCGATCCGGTGCGCGATCAGTGATTTCTCTTCTTCGGAAATGTCGGGATGACGCGTCTCAACCTCTTTGCGCGCATCCGCTTCGAGCCGGTCGATAAGATCGTCGGCCTTTACGCCGAGTCCCTTTCGGCCCGACATTTCGATGAAACTCTTCGCGCGGTCTTCGACAGAAAGTTCGAACCCGAGTTCTTCGGCAGCCGCCGGGCTGAGCGCGACCATCTCGTAGCTCAAGTGCACGCTCGCGGCTTCGCCCTTATCCGGAAAGATCGTCGCAACGCCTTTCTTTACAACCTCTTGCGGGTACGATTGCCGCGTGTCGATGACGTTGTAAACGGTCTCGCTGTGGCCGAATCCGGGCGCGCCCGCTTCGCTCGGATCGCTCGTCGTGATCCAGACTTCTTTGCCGTCCGAATACGTCTCGAACAGTTTGTAATTGAAATCGAGCCCGAGCAGTCCGAGCTTCCACATCTGGTAAGCGATGTCCTTGCCGGTGTAAGTGACGGTCCCGTTCGAACGGACGAGGATCTTGTCGCTGTCGTGTTCGTCGGTTCCTTCGTGCGAGTCGAACGGCATCACCCAACAGCCGCTGTTCTTGCCCTCGGACTCGAAGCGGATCACGCCGCGTTCTTTCATCAGCTCGAAGGCCTTTTGCCAGAAATTCAGGTGCAGAATCTCAGATTCGCGAGGAAGCAGATCGTAACGGATGTCGAGCCGCTCATTGGTCTTGAGGATGCATTCGACGTTGCGCGTCGCAACCCAGTCAGCCAGTTCGTAAACGTCACCCTCGCCGCTCTCAAGTTCGTGCAGAACCTCGGCGCGGTACTTCTTGTTGTTTTCATCCGCGGCGTAGAACTTTCCGACTTCGGTGTAGAGATCCCAGCAGTAAAAATCGAACGGAACCGTCAGATCGGCGGCCAGCGCCTTGATCGCCGCGAGATCCATCTTGCGGATGTGCAGAAATCCGACGACGACGTCCGCCACCTGAACGCCGGTGTTGTCGATGTAATTCTGGACCTCGACGCGCTTTCCGGTGGCGCGCAGCATCCGGACGAACGAATCGCCGAGCACCGAATTGCGGACGTGGCCGATATGCGCCGCTTTGTTCGGATTGACCGAGGTGTGTTCGACGCAAACCTTTGGACCGGATTCGGACGAGACGAGAAATTCCCGGTCGGCGTTTTCGGCGAGCCAGCGCGAGCGATCGTAAAAGACGTTCAGATACCCGGCGCCGGCGACCTCGACACGGTCGACGAAATCGAACGATTCAAGCGCGTTCTTGAGGCTTTCCGCGATCTCGCGCGGGTTTCGTTTCTCGCCCGTCGCCTGTTTGATCCGCTTGGCGAGTTCGAAGGAAACGGGGAACGCAAGGTCGCCGAGTTCGGTGCGCGGCGGCACCTCACACTGGACGTGTTCGAGCGTGACTCCGAAGGTCGATTCGGCGGTTTGGATGATCGCATCCCTCAGTTGATTCTGCAGTGCCAGGAAGCTCATACGAAAAAACTAGAGTATAGCGAATAAGGATCGAAGAATAAAACGCCAACTTTGACGTTTATCGTTCTCCCAATTAGACTTTTTTGTGCCGTGGAGATTCCTGAATCATTGACGTTGGCGCTTTGCAAGGCGAAGTCGGTCATGGCGCTGACGGGCGCCGGCATCTCAGCCGAATCCGGCGTTCCGACATTTCGCGGCGGCGGGAATTCGGCCGTTTGGAAAGGCATGCCGTTCGACCGGATCTCGTCGGCACGAATGATCCGGGAAAACCTCCCCGAAGTTTGGGAATGGTTCGACTTCCGACGCGGCGTTCTGCGCGATTGCAAACCGAATCCGGCGCACTTTGCGCTTGCGGGCTGGAACGCGCGTTTCGACGAGTTCACGCTCGTCACGCAGAACGTTGACGATCTCCATCGCGCGGCCGGATCATCGGACGTTATCGAACTGCACGGCAACATCCAACGGGCGCGCTGCACGCATTGCGAAAAGTGTTTCGAGATTGGCGGCGTCGTGCCGCACGAGCCGGACGAATGCGACGACTGTGGATCGAAGGTCCGGCCCGACGTCGTTCTTTTCGGCGAGATGCTCCCGATCGAGGCGTTTGAAACCGCGGAACGGAAAGCGCGGAATTGCGACATTTTCTTCGTGATCGGGACATCGGCGCTGGTTTATCCGGCGGTCGGATTGGCGGAGATCGCGAAACATCACGGCGCGTTCCTCGTCGAGATCAATCCCGAGGCGACACCGATGTCAGACGTCTGCGATGTGACGATCCGCGCGAAGGCGGGCGAGGTCGTCCCGTTGCTCTAAAGAATGAAAACCCTTTATTTTGATTGTTTTGCGGGAACGAGCGGCAACATGCTGCTCGGCGCGCTCGTCGGACTCGGCGTGGCGCCTGAGGTATTGCGTTCGGAACTCGCGAAGCTGGATCTTCCGGAATTCGAGATCGTCTTCGAGACGCGCGACAAGTCGGGGATCGCGGCGTTGCACGCCGATGTGCGGATTCCCGACGAGAAGAACCACCGGCATCTTCATCACATCGAGGCGATCATTTCCGGTTCGCAATTGTCCGACGCGGTCAAGTCGCGGGCGATCTCGATCTTCAGGACGCTCGCTGCGGCCGAGGCGAAAGTTCACGGAACCGATATTTCAAAGGTGCATTTTCATGAGGTCGGCGCGCTCGACGCGATCATCGACATCGTCGGCAGCTGCATTTGCTTCGAAATTCTCGGAGTTGATCGCTTCGTCGCCTCGAAACTCCACGTCGGCAGCGGTTTCGTCCAAATGGCGCACGGAAAATTTCCGGTTCCGCCGCCGGCCGTCGCCGAAATTCTGAAGAACGCGCCGATCTACTCGACCGAGATCGAAGGCGAACTCGTCACGCCGACGGGCGCCGCGATCATCGCGACCGTCTGCGATTCTTTCGGTGCGATGCCCGAGATCACGATTGAAACCGTCTCGTATGGTGCCGGAACGCGCGATTACAAGGATTTTCCGAACGTGATCCGTTTGATCGTCGGCGAATCGGCCGCATCTCGGCACGATTCGAAGCTGCTGCTGATCGAAACAAACCTGGATGACATTACCGCTCAGACCTTGGGATATGTGATGGAGCGTGCCTTTGATCTCGGGGCGCTCGATTGTTGGTTCACGCCGATCCAGATGAAGAAGAACAGACCGGCGACAATGGTCTCGGTTCTTTGCAGGCCGGGGTTGCGGCCGACAGTGCTCGAACTGCTGTACGTCGAAACCTCGACGCTCGGCGCGCGCGTGAGCGAGGTCGAACGCGATTGCCTTCCGCGCGAGTCCCGCAAGATCGCGACCCGATTTGGTGAAATCACGGTCAAGGTCGCAAAATATCAGGATCGGGTGGTCAGTGCGAAACCGGAATACGATGAATTGAAGCGCGCGGCCGCCGACACAGGAATGCCGTTGCTCACGATCGAAGCCGAGATCGCGGCGGTCATTCGACAGCTCATCTCTGACGATGAAATCTAGTTTGACGGGAATTGCGAGATCCTTCTCCGCCAAGGCCAGAGCGCGGCGCGCCGGATGGTTCCGGGACTCGTTCTCGATCGACGGATCGACACGGATCCTCGATCTCGGTTCCGAGACCGGCGAGAACATTCATGCCGTGCTCGATGGGACG